>JACIYF010000065.1 GCA_014360065.1 Clostridia bacterium
CAACCTGCTTTAACCTCAAACCAGGGAAAGCTCTGTTCACATTCCTTCAGCATCGCATTTAGCACCCCGTCGTCAACCAAGCACACTATGGCTATTTCCCTAAAACTTTCATTATCTAAAGCAAAAAGCTCACCGTAATCCACGCCCTGGCGCGAATAGAAATGATCAATAGCTAAAAGCGCCAGTTCAGGAGGAGCAAAAGGCCTCCGCTGAAAGCGTTGTCCGTCGTAGACAGGTGGCTGGACTTTTCGAATCCAATCGAGCACCCCCCGTATCGTACCGCTGCTAAGGGATATGTTGGCCTCATTAGGAAACTGGTCCATAAGATCCGCCACTACTAGCTCCAGCAGCATCCGGTTATTAACACGAGCTGACGTCAAACTCCATAAGTGTTTACAGACCGTACGGTAGGTCCAAGAAAATCGATCTATATTTGGATTTGACGAATCCCATAGCATAAAATGGTAAAAGTGCAGTAGGTCAAAGAATAACGCTGGGTGCTTGGATAACACCCCTGCACATACGCGTCCCCGCTCCGTTAACGCAAGACCATTATTTTCCAGCAGACCAAGTTTCCGCATCCGCGTTAGTTGCTCGGCAAGTGTTCCGGTTTTTCTCCCCTTGGCCTCGAGGGCGCTTCGTACTTCCTCAACGCTTTGAGGCGCATCATTCATTAAGATCCAGAGAACTGCCTGGACAGCTTCGGGGGTTGCCTGATATCGCACGTGGAAAGAATCACCCATGTTAATACACCTTTCTAGCCTCAAGGAATCTCGAGTAATTTGGGGACCATTGCGATATAATGCCCCAAGCCTCAACATGCTTGTTTATAGCCTCAACAGTTTCAGCCATAGACAAGAGATTGTGTAACAAGCGTTTATCCCGACTGTTGGAGATCTCGCGAAAATCAGTACAGAACGGACACTCATGACCAGTCAAATCTTTCAATTGCAAAAAGTCATGTTCACTGAGAGCGCCTCTGCCTTTCTCTATCCTCCTGAACGACACATTATACGCACGTGTAAAGGGAAAATAGATGTTCCCGTAAGCAGCAGCTTTGATCCATCCGCTGCTATCCAATGAAGTAACTCCCATGTTGCCAAGCACATAGGCAGTTGGTGGGTTTCCAACTCCGAAAATGTGCATTCTGGCTTGCGGATATCGACGAATGATGAAGGCTATGCTTTCAAGAGATCTTTCATCAAGGATGTTGATACCAGAGTCAGAGCCCCGGGTTGCAAAACTGCCAAACCCCAACTGCTCTATACCCAATCTCTTAAAGTTTTCCAAGCAATAGCACACTTCGTCCAGGCTTTTCCCCTGTATTACTCCGATGGTTCTCTCCCTTAAATGGGAGGGGAGTTCCCAGTAGAACTGGCGCCCACCTTCAACAGTAATACGTACCTTCTGCTCTATCTCCTTAGGGCTATCTAAACTGGTTGGTGGGTAATCCGGCAAGACATAGTAATCTGCCCAATCGTTCTCCTTATAAAAGCGGAGGAGTTGAGTGTAGAGCGCATAGTAGCCAATAACACCCCTTTGCACCTGATAACCACCAGAATCAAAATAGATCTTTTTAACCGTACCTTCTTCCTTCAGTTGTTTGATCAGGCGAAGGGTCTCTGCTCTTGAGAAGAGGGGGCTTATAAGAACGTTTTCAAAGGGCTTCAGGGTTGTGTTGTGGTTCTTCAGTTCGTGAAGCAACAGCCTGAGATCTCTTGGTGCGATACCCAGTGTACAGACAAACCTAAGGTTTATCATCTAGAGCCCGAACCTCCACACATTCAAATCGCGTCTCTTGCCGCTGTCTACTCGCACTAACTGAAAGCCTAACGAAGAATAGAAATGATTAGCAGGCAAATTAGCAGGGCATTTAAGGAAGATTTCTAGCTGATTACGTTGGCGAGCATGTTCCGTTAGAGCAAAGACCAGCTCCGTCCCAATCCCTTGTCGCTTGAAATGGTTGGCTAGAGCGATCTCGTAAACAGTAGTGGTCTTGTCGCGGCGGTGCCGGAAGCGAACGAATCCAGCTACGACACCGTGAACCTTCGCTACAAGAAGCCACCCTTTGTCCACTGCTTCAAGAAATGCAGCCTTGGGAATGAATCCGCAGTCAGTTCGATGGTCGTCCGCTATTTTCTTAATGGCCGACACGTCCTCCGCGCTGGCCACCAAGATGCGAAGAGGCCCTCTCACCCCAATACTCTGAGACTGCCCGCCAAGATGCAAATCCCTTACGCTCGCTGTCTTTCTACCTGTCAATGCCTTTTCTCCCTTCCGGCATCAAGCGCGGGTTAAACATGCGAGCTATGCTATTCCGGCGCTCCTAATGGTTCGCAAGGCGGAGCATTCCGTACTACTAACGTACCCTTACTGTAACATATGCACGACGACACAAAGTGTCGTTCTGGCTCGAGTTCGACAAAAATCCGCAAAAAACTAGCCAGGTGGGGAGGCCCAAGAAGGGCAAGCCAAAGTCCACCTGGCTTAATTTTCCACGCCGCCTAGTTAAATTCCTGCCAGTGGTAGTTCAATCAGCTGAAAATTGTCGAACACTAGCACCCTGCTTTACTATCTGGCTGCCAATCCGGTAAAACAAGCAGCGGGCCGGCAGCTTTTCTCCAGGGCAGATGGCGCTGCCTGTCCGGCCCGGCCTGCCCAAAGTCGCATCGGTTACCAGCCCGAGCGAGGATCGTGCCAGTACACCCGTTTTCCGTTGATCGACCCTCTCCTAATGCCAGGCGCTCCGCCCTCTTGCAAAAAGCAGCGTTACCAGTCAGACTGGCGCAGGCAAAAGGAACAAAACCAAGGAAGCTGAGCGCCCCAAGACCTGAATACAACTGGCTCATTGGCAGAAGTATCTGATCTAGCTAATGCCTACTACTATCCGAGGTAAACCAAATAAATGATCTGGCCCGGCCAGATGACATCAGGGTTAGTGATCTGCGGGTTTTGCCGTAAAAGCCGCCTTAGCCCGATCCGGAAACGCCTAGCTATGCCATACATGGTATCCCCGGGCTGGATCACGTATTCAATATAGCTTCCCGGCGGCAACACCGGCTGGGGGTAGCCAGGGACCTCGATGATCATACCCGGATAAGCTTCTCCGCCTGGCAAGACAGGATTGGCTGCCTGAAGTTCCGCTACCCCCACCCCAAAGCGGGCCGATATCACCTCCAGGTTTTCGTTGGGCTGCATCAAGTAACGCATAACCTCGCCTCCTTTTTGTTTCCTTCGGCTCCTTTTTGCTCCCCTCACCTCTGCCCACGCACCCACATACGCACACCACACCGACAAGCAGATCCGGGCACCCCGTCATCCTGGTTATCGGAGTTCCCCCATACACGTACACCGCACCAACAAACACGCACAGATTGCCCAAGCGACTATCCCCCGCACCAACAACCGTGCCCCCACATCCCTGCTACTAGCATATGGCCGGTCTTAAAAGGTGGTTACAAAGGCCTAGTTAATGATTACGATTCTTGGTATATTATGGTTATGAGTTAATAGTGTTGGGCGTAATACCAATCCCAGGATACCAATCTTCGTTAGTTAGTCCTCGGTTTCCTCGCCGGTACAGGAATAGTGAGTTCGGACTTTGAACTAGGATTAAAGAGGAGGTTGGATAAGAATATGGAGGTCAAGATTGGCAGGGTTACTTTGTTCCTGGAGCAAGGTGACATTACCCGGCAGGCTACCGATGCCATTGTCAACGCCGCTAATTCCAGCCTCATGGGCGGAGGCGGAGTGGACGGGGCCATTCACCGAGCTGGAGGACCACAAATCCTTGAGGAGTGCAAGCAGATCGTAGCCCGCATCGGCCGCCTCGACCCTGGCAAGGCGGTAATCACCACCGGCGGCAACCTTAAGGCCCGCTATGTCATCCACACGGTGGGACCCATCTGGCGGGGCGGTAGCCGCGGTGAGCCTGAGACCCTGGCTAGCGCCTACCGGGAAAGCCTCAAGCTGGCGGCAGAAAAAGGGCTTAAAAGCGTGGCCTTTCCTTCTATCAGTACCGGCGCCTACGGCTACCCGTTGGAGGAGGCGGCGGAGGTGGCTCTGAAGGCGGTTATCGACTTCCTGAACTCGCAAGCTGAGGGTCTATCATTGGAACGGGTGGGTTTTGTGCTCTTCGACCAGCGCACCTACCAGGTTTACGAGGAAACCCTGAGGCGCCTGGCCGCCTAAGAGCATACATGCGGTTTAAGCCACTACCAGGGAATGAAAAGTCAGCTACGTAAGTCCCGACCCAGCCTTAGTCCCAAGAGCAGCTTAAGCCAAGCGACAATGCCGGCTTAGCAACAGGCGAGGGCAGAGGCGGACCCAAAGGCACGACGCCGGGGGCTAGCCACGAACCAGAGGTTACCTATAAGGCTAGCCGGACCCAGGGTCCGCTCTCTGGGCCAGAAATTCTTTGGCCAAGGCCAGCAACTTCTCCTTATTATTAATGGTAGGGTCCTCCAGCACCTGGTCCAAAAGCCAGTTCAGCACTTGGCCGACCAGGGGACCGGGCTTTAGGCCCAGCGCATCCATAACATCATGGCCGTTGACGGCCAGGCTCTTTAGGGTAATAGCCTCTCGGGCCGCCCGGATGCGCTCCACTTCCTCCCGCATCCACCGCACCCGGTAAGAAATCTTTTTAACCCCGGAGCCAACCAGGTCGGCTACTCGTAGCTCCCAGAGCGGCAGTATCCATTCTTCCCCCACCCGGTTCATCAAGCGGCGCACTCCCGACTCGGTCTCGGGAACGTTAAACATGTGAAAGGAGACCAGGTGGGTGACGCCGTGGATAACTTCGTTGGAGAAACGGAGCCGCTTAAGCAGCCGGCCCGCCATAGCCGCCCCCACCCGATCATGGCCGTAGAAATGGACTTCATCGTCGACGATCTCCCGGCAAGCCGGCTTACCCAGGTCGTGGGTCAGGGCGGCCAGTCGCAAAATCAGGTCGGGCCGGGCAGCTTCCACCACCCCCAGGATATGGCTGAAGACATCTAAGTCCCGGTCAGCCTTGCCCTGGCGCACGCCCCGGCAAGCCTCTAGCTCGGGAAGGATAATGGCGCCAAGGCCGGTGGAGATAAGCATCCGCAGGCAATGGGCCGGGGCCAAGCTGAGCAGGATCTTGGTCAATTCATCGCGGATGCGCTCGGCAGAAACGCGGCGGAGCTCCTCCCGGCATTCGGATATAGCCCGGTAAGTGAGGGGGTCGACGAAGACCCGCACCCCTTTGGGCCAGCCCAGGCCTATCCGGCTGACTACCCCCCACCGGCTAATACGGAACACCGGCGATACCGCCCCCGGGGGAAAGGTCGGGGGCGGAAGCTGGGGATCGTTGATGCGCCGGGACCGGTGGGCAGATGCTTCCCGCGCCAGCTGCTTGCGCCGCTCGATCTCCTCCGGATCATAAAGGGAAGCGCCTTTGGAGTCATTATCAATCTGGCACTCATCGGTCTCTTCATCCGATAGAGCGAGATTATTCCCGCCATCGATAGCCTGTTTACTACTAGCTTCAGCTTCACCAGTCCGCAGGGGCAATCCGGTGCCAGATACTTGCTCGCTAGCTCCTCCTTGAGCCCAAATGCTGGCCAGGCGCCCCCAGAGGCTAATGGCCCTAAGCATCCGCAAAGGATCCTCGTGGAATCGCTCCTGGGCTTGGCCCACCGCCTTAATCTGGATCTGCCCCCGGCCTAACTGTTGCAGGGCCCCATAAGGGTCCACCCAATTGTCGTTTAAGGGATCATAAGCCAAGGCATTAATTTCAAAATCGCGCCGGCTCAAATCCTCCTCCAAAGACACGCCAAACTTCACGTCTTCGGGGTGGCGCTTGGCGCTATAGCGGCCTTCGGCCCGATAGGTGGTCACTTCAATGGGAAGCCGCTCTTCACCTTGGCGCATCAGCACGGTCACGGTGCCAAATTCTAATCCGCTAGGAATGACCCGGCGAAAGAGGCGCATAACTTCCTCCGGGCGAGCACTGGTAGCCACGTCCCAGTCCTGGGGCGCAAGGCCAAGGAGCATATCCCGCACTGCTCCACCCACTATGTAAGCTTCATGCCCGGCCTGGTGTAACCGGTCCAAGACCTGCAATACCGCTTGGGGAATATTGTTTTCCACTACTGGTCCTCCAACTTCAAAACCATTTCCTAGCGCAGAGCAACCGTCAGGGCTGACCTGGCAGGCCTTCAGGTCCTCTGACTTCAAAACCCCTCCTGTGCCCATACGGTGCCTGCTCCGCCCTATAATAGCATATCCCCACTTGCCTATCCAGATTGAGAGCCGCACCGCCACCATCCACCCCAGAACCAGGAGGTTCCCTGAACTGGCGGTATTAAGACCACTCATTTTCGGGAGTGTGAGGGGGAAGGTGAGGGCGAGAATCAAACTGAAGGCCGGGGTAAGTTGCCAGCTGGTAAGTTTGTCTTTTTTCCCCAATAGTACTACAATTAACCCTAGGCAACAGCGCGCATGCAGCGACCACGAGCAAGCCAAGGCCGCTTACCACCTGGTAGAAAGGAGAATGGACATGACTACAGTTGAAGCCCTAAACCAACGCCACTCAGTAAGAGCCTTTCGGTCTGACCCGGTACCCAAGGAGACTCTGGCCAAGATTCTTGAGGCGGCCACCCGGGCTCCTTCCTGGGGCAATACCCAGCCCTGGGAAATATTCGTGGCTGCCGGCGACACCTTGGAGCGGCTTCGGCAGGAGTTCCTGACTCGCCATCAGCAAGGGGTCGCCCCCGCCACCGATTTGCCTCGGCCCCAGAGCTGGCCGCCCGAGCTACAGCAGCGGATGCAAGAAAATGGGGCCCGGCTTTTTGCCACCGCCGGCATTGCCCGCGATGACCAGGCCGCTCGGGCCCGCCATACCCAGCGCAACTTCGAGTTCTTTAACGCCCCGGTCGTGGTTTACCTGGGCATGGACCGCAGCCTCACTCCTTGGTCCATTTTTGACTTGGGCATGTTGGCCCAAAGCCTGATGCTGGCAGCCCAGGACTACGGAGTAGACTCCATGCCGGCCGTAAACCTGGTAGCCTACCCCGATGCCATCCGTTCTGAGCTCAAGCTCCCTGAGAATCTGGCCTTAATTATTGGTATCGCCTTGGGATATGCTAATCCCGATGAAGCCGTCAACCAGCACCGCAGCACCCGCCGTCCCTTGGAGGAAGTAGTGCGCTGGTACGGGATTTAAGCTTATCTTCGTTCGGTAGGGCCCAGAGGACCAAGGGAACAAGAGGGAACAAGGGGACGGCTCTCTTGTCCCCTCTTGTCGCCTCCGAGGTAGGCTAGCAAGAGAACCTCCTTTGTTTCCTTCCCTAGCCCGCCATCTTGTCCAACCGCATAAAGTTGTTGCATTGGCCCCTGGCTTGAAGTACAATATTTTTTAGATAACGTTCTTTAGGCACTGTTGGATAGTACCGTCAGGCATTGTCAGGTACATTGTCAGTATAAGCATGAGCCGGTAACCTCAAAGACCGGGGAGGTGAAGCATTTGTCTACATCCGAACCCATGGTCCGGTTCGAAGAGGTTAGCAAGGCGTACGGCAACCACTATGCGGTCAAGTCTTTCACCTTAGAAGTGGCTAAAGGCGAGTTGGTGGTTCTAATTGGCCCCAGCGGTTGTGGCAAGACTACCACCTTGAAAATGGTCAACCGCCTTGTCGAGCCAACCTCAGGCCGCATCTACATTGGCGGCCGCGATATCCAGGAGCTCAACCCTACCAAGCTCCGCCGCCATATCGGATACGTTATTCAACAGATAGGTCTCATTCCTCACCTCACCGTGGCCCAAAACATCGGCCTGGTACCGTTTTTACGGGGGATGCCGCGGGCCGAGCGCAACCGCCGGGTGGATGAGCTTTTGGAAATGGTGGGCTTCGACCCCGCTTCCTACCGCCACCGGTTTCCCCGGGAACTCTCCGGGGGGCAGCAGCAGCGGGTGGGGGTATTGCGGGCTTTAGCCGCCGATCCCGATCTCATCCTCATGGATGAACCCTTCGGAGCCCTGGATCCCATTACCCGGGAGCAGCTCCAGGACGAGCTCAAGCGCCTGCAAAACTCATTCCACAAGACCATTCTTTTCGTTACCCATGATATGGATGAGGCCCTCAAATTGGGCGACCGCATCGTCATCATGCGCGAGGGGGAAATCCTCCAGGTGGGTTCGCCGGAAGACCTCATCCGTAATCCTGCTGACGAGTTTGTTCGCGATTTTATCGGCAAGAAGCGGCAGCTCCGCAGCCCAGACGAGGTGCTAGTAGAAGAGGTAATGGTGGTAGATCCGGTCACCGGCAAACCGGGAATGGGGGCCGGTGAAGCCTTCCAGCGCATGCAACGCCACCAAGTCAACAGCCTATTAATAGTCGACGATCTCGGGGTTCTGCTAGGCATAGTTACGCTCCGGGCCGTGCAGAAAGGCATCCAGGAGGGCGGGCGGCCCAAGGTAGAGGAACTGATGCAACCGGCAAGGGAAACGGTCGGGCCCAAGGAAACCGTGCTCGCCGCTGCCCATTCCTTAGCCCAAAGCCCCATCGGGCTGGTGCCGGTGGTGGATGAAGATGGTCACCTCCAGGGTATCCTCACCAACGCCAGCCTAATTAGCACTCTAGTGGATGTGCTCTGGCCGGGTACCAACGAAGCTGGCAACGCCAACAGCAACGACCATAGCAGCAGCCAAGCCCAAGAAGGAGGTGAAAACCAGGAATGGAAGTCAGTCTCATGAGCCTTTGGACTACCTACCTGGAACGCAGCGATAAATTCTGGGCCCTAACTCAAGAACACTTCTTTACCCTGGTAATTTTGCCGGTAGCTTTGGCCGCCGCCGTCTCCATACCCCTAGGTATCCTGGCTACTCGTTACAAGTGGGTGGAAGCACCCAGCATCGCCTTTGCTAATCTCATGCAGACCATACCTAGCCTGGCGCTCCTGGCCATCCTGATAGCCATTGGCATGGGTATCGGCAACAAACCAGCCGTAATCGCCCTATTCCTTTACTCGCTATTGCCTATCCTCCGCAACACCTACACCGGCATCACCAACGTCGATAAGGCCACCTTGGAAGCAGCCAGCGGCATGGGCATGGCCGGGTGGCAAATCTTACTGATAGTAGAGCTTCCCATAGCCTTCCCAGTAATCATGGCCGGCATCAGGACCGCGGCGGTTATCTGCGTGGGACTGGCAACCTTGGCTGCCTTTATCGGCGGCGGAGGGCTGGGCGATTTTATCATCACCGGCTTGGGCATGGCCAACAACAACCTCACCCTTTTGGGGGCCATTCCCGCTGCTATCATGGCCCTGCTACTGGATTGGTTGTTGGGCAAGGTGGAACGGTGGCTCACCCCTAAAGGGCTTAGGATATAGTGAGAGGAGGTCTGCCATGTGAAGCTTTTTCAGAGCCGCGTCTTCAAGCGGGTAACGGTAATCCTGGCCGTCACTATCATGGCCATCAGCGCTGGTGCCGGTTGCGGCGGGGGAGAAGAGGGAGCCAGCAATGGTGGCAAGACCAAATTAACCATCGCTTCGCAGAACTTTGCCGAACCGCAGATACTCTCGGAAATGGTCAAGCAACTGCTGGAAGCCAAGCTCAACGTTACCGTGGACCACAAGCGCAACTTCCAAGGCTCTACAGCTGTGCACCAAGCCCTGGAAACCGGCGATGTCCAGATGTACAACAGCTATACCGGCACCCAGTTTACCGGCATTCTGGGGATGAAGGTGACCGATGAGTGGAAAGACAAGCAAAAGGTGTATGAGTACGTCCGGGATAAGTTCCACGAAAAGTACGGAATCAAGGTTTTCCCGCCCTATGGTTTTAACAATACTTACGCCTTGGCGGTGCGCAAAGAGACCGCTGACCGGCTAGGGCTGAAAAATGTAAGTGACTTAGTACCTTTCGCAAAAGATATGACCATAGCTACCGATCCCACCTTCCAGGAGCGCAAAGGCGACGGCTGGGATGATTTGGCCAAGGCCTACGGGTTTAATTTCAAGAAAGTGGTGGGCATGTCCTATGACCTCATGTATCAGGCCCTTAAGTCCGGGGATGTGGATGCCGCCGTCGCCTATTCCACCGACGGCCGCCTGCCAGCTTATGATCTGGTGGTGCTTGAGGATGACCGCCATTTCTTCCCGCCCTACGATGCGGCATTCTTTATTAAGGAAGAGACCCTGAAGCAATTTCCTCAGATCGAAGAGATTCTGGCACCCCTGTTCGGCAGGTTTACCGAGAAAGAGATGGCTAAGCTCAACCAAGAGGTGGACGTGAGCAAGAAAGAGCCGGCCGATGTGGCCCGGGAGTACTTAAAGGCCCAGGGGCTGCTGTAGGGGGGCTACCCCACTCGGCAACTCCTTGAGCTCCCAAGCGACTTTGAGCCGAGCTAAGGGACAGCACCCAAGCCGGATTTACCCGGGACCGGCCAGGATGCGGATGTCTTCCAGCCGCACCTGCCAGCCCGCTTCTTTTTGTAGAGCCATGTTGAGTAAGCCGGTATGACTTAAGTGCATCATGCAGAAGCCAGGCAGAAAAGTGTAGCGTGCACCACACACCGGCTGCCAGCCCGGTGATGAGCTTTCGCCGTGAGGAGTTTGGCCCCGACAAGGCGCGGCGCCGGTAGAGGCGCCGGTGGCGGAGCCGGCACTACCGGCGCCACCGCCGGCGCCGGTGCCGCTACTCTCCCCAAAAGCCGCCCCCGAAGCCCGGCGACTTGAGGCCGCATCAGGCCGAACGGCAATTCCCTCAAAACCAATCATGTGGTAGGCCTGAACATCCTTGGCCTGCCCAAGCCGCCGTCCCCATCCTAGCTCCAGCTCTCTTTGGCACCCTGGCACCCGCTCCCGATCCTGGTCTGGCCCCGCTTCCCGCTCGCACCTTAGCGCCGGCTCCTGTCCCGTCCCCCGGCCCGGTTGTGGCTGCGCCTTTGCTCCCCTTTCCCGGACCGCCATCGGTCCCACCACCCAGGTGTAGAGGAGCCCGGTCAGGTAGTCCGCCTCGATCACCCGAAGTACGTGAGGCACCGGGCACCCGGCTCCCATGGGACGGCCCACCACCAGATCCCCCGGCTGGATGGCCAGCCGCTCGGTCAAATCGGGCCGAAAAGGAAGGACGATCTTACGAGCCGACACCTCGCCTGGCAACGGATAAAGGACGAACTCATATGCGTGCCCCAGAACATCATAACCGCTATAGCCCCCAGCCTGAGAGGCGCGCTCTGGAGGCCGTCCCGCTGTCAAGCTAGGCCCGCTCTCGACAAACGGGCAGTCGTCTAGGAACTTAAGGCCCTGCTTCGCCTTCCTAGCCAAATCGGCGCATCTGGGTTCACCGCAAAGGCCGCAGTTTTTTCCCGGCAACAACTTATTTCCCCCATGGCCCCCGTGCCTGGCTACTGCCACCTATTACCCCCCCCTATTCTCCCCGGTAGAGGTACTGGCCCACCGCCCCCGCCAGGGTCCGCACCAGGCCGAAATGATGCTCCCAGCCCACCTGCTTCTTGCCCACGCAGATGGTGCAGGTGCCCAGCGGGGGAATCCCTTTCAGTTCTAAGGTCACGGGATCGATATCGCCAGAGCTTTCCAAGTAATGGTAGAGCGGTTGCAGGGCCGTGCCCTGCAAGGCGTTGGTTTCCACCAGCATCAAATCGCCATTAACTCCCCGGATCTTCTCCCGCAATACTTCCCGCTCTGCCTGGCTGACCAAGTCGATCTTGGTGACCACCGCCACGTCGGCCAAGCCCACCATCGGTCCCATCTTGGCCGGAGCATGGATTCCCGATATAGCGCTGACCACCACTATGCCCACCCCTTGGTTGAGGTAGGGGGCACAGCGCAAGCATAGGCCAGCCGTCTCCACCAGCAGAAAATCCGCGCCAAGCTTTTGGCTCCAGCCGATGGCATCCCCCAGCACCATTACCCCCGCATGGTCGGGACACAAGTCTCCGGAATAGACTTTGCGGGTAGCAATGCCGAATTCCCGGGCCAACTCTTGATCCTCAAGAGCTTTGGCCACATCGATCTTAAAGTAAGCCAACACGTAGTTGGGGCATAAATGGCCCACTATTTGCTTGGCCACCGCCGTCTTTCCTGCCGAAGGCGGACCGGCAATAACAACCAGTTTCATCTTTGCCACTCCCATTCCAGTGCAAACTTAAAGCCCAAGAGTAGAAGCCAGGCCAAAGCCCGATCCGAGGCTGTGGAAAGTTTCTTGGGTAAGAATTTTACCTTGGCGCAGCTCTTCGCGAAGGAAATTAATCTTAGAGTCTAGTTCCATCAGTGACTTGGCCGCCAGACTTTCAGCCTGGTTAAAAGGCAACAGCCTTTTTACGGTCCCATTTTCCATCACGATGCGCTTTTGGGTGAGGAGAGCAATGACCGGATCGTGGGTTACAAAAATCACGATCTTGCCCGATTCTTGGATGGCTCGCAACACCTCATGCTTAAAGATGCCAGCATTTTCAATCTCATCCAGGAGGATTACCGGTGCCGCCCCGATCAAGATGGCATCGGCGATTAAAAGGGAACGGGTCTGCCCGCCCGATAACCCGGTCACCCGCATGCCCGGCTTAATCTTTTCCCCGGTAAACAAGTTGGCCAGCCCGATGGTATTGTCTATCAGCGCCTCTGCCGCCGTCTGGCTCAAGGGGCTGCCGCTGCCAGGGCCATGGCGGGCCCGAATATGTACTTCCAAGAACTCCCGCACCGATAAATCGGTAAAGCATTTCGTATTCTGGGTGATCATGGCCACCGGCTTGAGGGCGGGGTGCAGCCGGTATTCCTCGGGAGGAACCTGGCCATTTATCAACACTTTCCGGCCGGTAATCGTATCCCCCTGAGCCAAAAGCTCGATATCGGTGATAAAGGCAGTCTTGCCGCTACCAGTGGGCCCAACGATGGAAACTGCCTCCCCGGCATTCAAGACTATGGGAGAAAAGCGCTCGGGCTTGCCGCTCTTATCGGTGCCGGGCAAAACCGTAATACTGGTAATGGAATCTAGGATTAATGTAGCTCGCATAGGTCTGGCCTCCTCGCCACTTGCTGCTGCTGGCTGCTTGCTGGTCGCCTTACCGTGCTGGTTTCGGAGCCGCAGCATTTGTTACTGCACCATCTTATGAAGGCCTCGACCCATGTGTATACTGTACACATCATGTAACCTTTGCCAGCGATGCCAGAGGGCGGCATCGAGAAGACCTAATCAGCCAAGCATGCCCCAGGTCAAACATCGTCAGGCTGGTTATTGGCATCTAGGAGGATGCCAAGCTGAGCACCAGCCAGGAACCGAGCGATCAACCGAGGGGCTCCTTGGTCCGAGCGACCCAGCCCTCAACCTGCCAACGCCGACCCCGCAACTCAGTGCTCAACTCGCACACATAGGAGGGAGCTTGCCCCGGTAAGCCAACGGTTGAGTGCGGGGAAGCGGAGGACGGAGGGTTGCAACTCGGCCGGAAATGGGTACTCATGTTCCTCCACGGCCATATTCCTTCCGTCCTCCCAGCTGGACCATGCCCATAGGGCCAAGGCTGGGCGAGGAAACCTAAAAAGACGACTAGGCCCCCGCGTTGACCTTATCGTACATCCTCCGCAGCATGGCCACCGCCTCGGCCCGGGTGGCTTTGGAGCCGGGCGCAAGCCGCCCGCCTGAACCTCGCAAGATGCCGCTATCTACCGCCAGGGCTACCTCCCGCATCAAGCCCTCGGTCACATAAATCCAGTCGTCATACTTGGAGAGGATGAGGGTAGCCTGCAAGCCACCAGGCAGTTCCCCTTTACCACTGGCCACCAAGGCCCTGCCCATCATGGCCGCCAGCTGCTCGCGGGTTATGTCCAGCTCCGGCCTAAACGTACCACCAGTAAAGCCGTTAACGATACCATGCTGGGCCGCCGCCATGATCTCATCGTAGGCCCAATGATTAGGCTTGACGTCCTTGAACCCCTGGGCCGCCAGACCCGTCCCGGCTGTGGACGTGGATGCGATCCTACCGGTTGCCATCTGGCCAGAGGCCCCGTTGGGTTCGCCGTTCAGCCCCAAGGCCCGAACCACCAAAGCCGCAAACTGGGCCCGGGTAATCTTGCCCTCGGGATCGAAGCGGGTAGGGCTGACCCCTTGGACGATCCCCTGTTCGGCCATGTACTGGATATCATCCCGGGCCCAGTGGTGGGCGATGTCCTGGAAGTTGGGAACGCCGCCTCCGGCTTCAGGTGCCGGCGGAGCCAGCTCGATCTCGTAGACCCAGTTGGGGCCGGAAGCCGGCGCCGGGGCCGGTGCTTCCTGAGCTATCCTCGCCCGACCTGCCGTTGAAGCCGCTTCCTCCTGTCCCCGCCCCTGAACTTGGCCCGCCGTGGCTACCGCAGAGGCAGTCCCCTGCCGCTGGGCCAGCTTGCGGACATCCAGGGCTTCAAAGGTAAGGTGATCCTGGGCGAGTTCAAAGTCAATCCCTTCTTTGGCACCGTTGGGGGCTACCAGGTTAACTGCCTTGACCCGCCAGGGCTTCTCCTCTGGCTGCCCCGCCCGGGAGACCGGCACCCGCTTTTTGGGCAAGGGGATGGTAACCTTGGTCTTGCCATCCCCGGATTGGACGTCATTGACACTTACCAGCACACTTCCCGGCTTATCCGGCCGGCTCACTACCATCAGGTCGCAGGGCTTATCGGCCTTGGCTGTCCCGCTCCCCAGCTTAACCTCAGGAGGCACGCTCACCTTGTCAACATCGTTGACCCCTTTCACCAGCAAGGACTGGATCTGGCCACCTTTAATGGTGACGATGGCGGCCGAGTTGCGGGTGAGGTTGAGGTTAAAACTGTTCTGCTGGCCATTGGCTTCGGTGTACCAAATCTTATAGTTCTTGGGAGTAGTCTCTTGGGTGAGAACAAAGACATAGATCCGACCGCTGTCGCGATTAATGAACTCCTGTACATCCACCTGGTAGCTGTCGCCCTCGTCCCAGGCCAGCCGCCGGGCGCCGGCGTAAGTAGCGCTAAGGTAATCGACTAAGCCCTGGTTGCGGTTGATGAGGTTGCCGGCATTGGTGCCGGGATTAACCCAGGGGTGGAAGCCCAGGTAAATGGCCTGCCCCTGCCCGTAGGGCACCCGGTAGCCCACCACATGCCTCTTCCCG
>JACIYF010000066.1 GCA_014360065.1 Clostridia bacterium
CCGCCGTTCTCGGTAAGTTTGCAGCAAAGTTCTCAAGTGGGACAGGTCCCCAGTCAAAGCTTCGGCAGCTGCTTCTTGAACAGCTTGAAATACTCCTGAATCCAAATTGGTCTTGAGTCGAGTTAGAGCCTCAATCATCTCTGAGTTGCCTACCGCCCAACCAATGCGCCATCCAGTCATATTGAAAGGCTTTGATAACGAGCCAAACTCTATACCCACTTCCTTAGCGCCCGGAGCTTCCAGAAAGCTGGGAGCACGGTACCCATCGAAGGTAACTTCGGTATAAGCAGCATCATGACAAACCAGCAGGTCGTAAGACTTGGCAAATTCCACCGCTTCTTGGAAGAAGCCTATGTTGGCTACTGCAGCCGTAGGGTTATTAGGATAGTTCAAATAAAGCAACTTGGCCCGCTTGGCAACTTCGGTGGGGATGGAACTAAAATCCATGAGATAGCCACGTTCTGGTCTGAGCGGAATAAACTCCGGCTTTCCGCCGGCCAAAATGGTGCCAATTCCATATACCGGATAACCCGGATCGGGAACCAAGGCAATATCGCCAGGGTTGATCCAGCAAAGCGGAATATGGGCGATGCCGTCTTTCGAACCCATGAGGGTGACAACTTCTGCCCGGGGATCAAGGTCAACGCCGTGCCGATGAAAGTACCATGAAGCAACTGCCTGTCTAAATTGTAACATACCCTGGGAAGTAGGGTAGCGGTGGTTATCAGGTTTTTGAGCCGCTTCCTGCAGTCGTTCCACTATGCGAGCAGGAGTAGGCAGATCGGGATCTCCTATGCCCAAGCTTATGAGTTCAATGCCTTTCTCCCTTGCTTCTTCCAACTTCTTCTCGATTCTGGTGAATAAGTAAGGTGGTAGGTTTCTAATACGATCAGCTTGTTTCAAAAGTCCGCCCTCCCCATTCTATCTCACCCCGAAACACTTCAACTGCCGGACCAGTCATGTATACGTGTTCATCGCGTTGGCACCACTCGATATCCAAGTCGCCACCAGGAAGGTGGACGGTCACCCTTCTCGACAACCTGCCCAACAAAACCCCCGCCACTACTGTAGCGCAAGCACCCGTGCCGCAGGCCAGGGTCTCCCCCACCCCTCTCTCCCAAACTCGCAGATTGACTTCTCCAGGGCTTAAAACCTCAGCAAACTCGACATTGGTTTTTTCCGGAAATAGCTGGTGGTTTTCAAGCAGGGAGCCAATTGTCTCTACCGCTACCCCATTCACATCTGGAACGAAAAGGACACAATGAGGGTTACCCATTGATATGGCAGTGATGCGGAGCTTCTGTCCCTCTAAGCTCAGCTCCTCATCAAGCACCTCTCCAGGAGGCCCAACCATAGGGATCTCTTCGCGTTTCCGGCGCGGGCGACCCATATCTACACGCACCAAAGCAGTATCCCCGTGATCAGCGATAATTTCCGGCTTGACTATGCCAGCACCAGTTTCCACCTGCATGGATGGTCCAGCTACCAGTCCGGAATTATAAACATACTTGGCGAAGCAACGGATCATGTTTCCGCACATTTGGGCCTCGCTGCCATCAGAATTGAAGAACCGCATCCTTACCTCAGCTTTTTCCGATGGTAGCACCAAAGCTAAACCGTCAGCGCCGATTCCGAAATGCCGATCACATAATTGTTGTACCAAATTTTGAAACTGGCCAGACTGCTCAACGGGCAAACTGGTTTGAAAAGTGTCTACCAATATGAAATCGTTGCCCAACCCCTGCATCTTAACAAACTTCATCGCTTTCCCCCTTCGCTACACTCTAGCATATAGTACCCTTAGTCGTAAAGGTCTAAGGAGCCAATAATCCAATACCTGTAACTGCAGTCTTGCTCCAGCTATCACCATAACTACAATCCACTCATTAAGGCTTAGAGAGCGGGTGTTGAAAAGCTGCTGCAGCCAAGGGGTATGGATGACCATTATCTGCATACCGAAGGAAACTAATACTGCCAGCAGCAAAAAAGGGTTGGAAAGCATGCCTTTTTCCAGCCATGACCCTCTTTCTACCCGACATTGAAACACATAGAACAGTTGAAAACAGACTAAACCCGCAAAGGCTATTGTCCGGGCGGATACAAGATCCCCTGAAGTTACCAATTTCCATAGGAATAGGCCTAAAGTGCCTGCTCCAATCAATACTCCTTGGCTTAGAATGCGCCGTCCCATACCATGGGCAAAGATGCTCTCCTTAGGATGTCGCGGAGGACGCGACATCAGGTTGGCATCGCTTTTCTCAAGGCTTAGCGCCAAGGCTGGCAATCCGTCCGTTACTAGGTTTACCCATAGAAGTTGAATTGGTAGCAACGGCAAGGGTAGGCCAGCGACTATGGCACAAAACATGGTCAACACTTCCCCCATATTACAGCCCAAGAGATAGGCAATGAACTTGCGGATATTGTCATAGATTCCTCTTCCTTCTTCTATAGCAGCTACCACCGTGGCGAAATTGTCATCTTGAAGTATCACTGAAGCTGCTTCTTTGGCTACTTCGGTACCGTGGATGCCCATGGCCACCCCAATCTGTGCTTCTCTTAGGGCTGGAGCGTCGTTCACCCCATCCCCAGTCATGGCTACCACCTCTCCATTAGCTTTGAGGGCTTTAACTATGCGTAGTTTGTGACGAGGCGTCACTCGTGCATAAATGTTAACCTGATTAACTCGCTCAACCAACTCTTCTTCCGACATTTCATCAATCTCTTGACCGGTCAGTACCCCTTTTACCGGCAGTTTCAGCTCCCGAGCTACAGCTTCAGCAGTGCCCAGGTAATCTCCAGTAATGACGGCCACTTCTATCCCAGCCTGGCTGGCTAGTTCCACCGCCCGTTGCACACCTGGGCGAGGCGGGTCACTCATACCTACTAGGCCAACAAAAACCAAGCTGTTCTCATCTTCCTCGCTAGGCTCAGCGAATCCATGGGGAAGATCCTTATAGGCCATCGCCAGCACCCGGAGACCATGCCTAGCCATAATTTCATTGGCATTCAGTACCCTGTTCCTTTCTGACTTGCTCAAAGGAAATATTTTCCCTTGGTGTAGAATGCTTGTTGATCTAGCTAGGACTACATCTGGAGCGCCTTTGACAAATAGCCTTTTGCTGCCGTGCTTAGCATCCCGGCAAACCACGCTCATCCGTTTACGATCAGAATCGAAGGGAATCTCATAAAGCCTGGGGTAAGCCAGGTCCAAGTCCTGCTGCCAAATCCCAGCCTTCGCAGCAAGAACTACTAAGGCGCCTTCGGTAGGATCGCCACTGATGGTCCAGGTTGAGCTAGGGCGTAGGTTTAAAATTCCCTTACCCTTGGAGAGCTCAGATTTCAGACGGGCGTTGCTGCACAACGCTCCAGCCTTGAGTAGAAGTTCCAAATCCTGGCGCAAGAAGCTACCCTTAATCTCCCCTCGCGGTTCGTATCCTTCCCCGCTAACTTCTACCCAATTGCCCCCCAAGAAAATTCTTCTCGCTGTCATTTGATTTTGAGTTAGGGTACCGGTCTTATCAGAGCATATTATGGTGGCACAGCCTAGGGTTTCAATGGCCTGAAGTCTCCTAACAATAGCCTTTCTGCGAATCATGCGCTGTACACCCAAGGCCAGGGATACAGTAATTACAGCCGGCAACCCCTCAGGTATAGCAGCAACTGCCAAACTTATCCCCGCCATCAACATAGTGTATAGCTGTTGGCCCTGAAGAACGCCTACTATCGACATGGCTCCGCAAATACCCAAGGACATCAAGACAAGAACCCGCCCAAGTTTTTCCATCCGCTCTTGCAGCGGTGTTCGCGTATCATCTGCATGGCGCAACATGGCGGCGATGCGGCCCATTTCGGTATCCATGCCCGTACCTATTACTACTGCCTGTCCCCGTCCTCGGGTAACAATGGTACCCATAAACAGGATGTTGGCGATATCTCCTAGGGAGGAACAGACTTTGTCGATTTTGGCCGGATTCTTAATAACTGGTACAGATTCACCGGTCAATATTGATTCTTCAGCCTCTAGCGCCACTGCTTCAATTATCCGGGCGTCAGCTGGAACTCGGTCTCCAGCTTCAACCTGGATGATGTCTCCCGGAACCAATTGAGCAGCAGGTATCCGCAAAACCTGACCTCCCCTTACCACCCTAGCCTCAGGAGCAGTAAGTTGCATTAGGGCAGCGAGGGACCTTTCAGCGCGATACTCTTGAATGCATCCTAAAAGAGCGTTTAGAATCACAATGGCGATTATGGTTAAAGCATCAGTATATTCACCCAGCAAGCCAGAAACACAAGTGGCACCTAAGAGCACCAATACCATGAAGTCACGAAACTGGCTTAAGAATATGGTCCCAAGCGACCTGCCTTTCTCGCTGGCTAGCTGGTTAGGGCCGTACCGGCTGAGGCGGCTGGCAGCTTCAAACTGGCTGAGCCCACCCTTGTCGGTGCGTAGACTTCTTAAGGTCTCCTCGGTAGATAATTGGTACCAGAGAAGGCCAGGACTCAAGTTTCTACCTCCCTTGGTTATATCTACCTAACCTTATTCGCTGGCTACCCAAAAAATACTTGGCTGGATATGGGGTGCTTAGATGAGCTACGATGGACTTATGCTTTATGCAGTCAAGAAAGAAATTGAGCCCTTGCTTCAAGATTCAAGAGTAGGCAAGGTGTTTCAGCCTCAGCGCCTGACCATCGTTCTCCTGCTGCACAAACCTCAAAATAGCTTCCGGGTGTTAATTAGCGCCGGTGCTACCGATGCCAGGCTCCACCTTACCACCAGGGAATACAAAAACCCCGACCGGCCTCCTTCATTCTGTATGGTTTTGCGCAAATATCTCGATGGGGCGCGGCTGGTGGGGCTAGAGCAAGTAGGGTTGGATCGGGTCCTGTCTATGATCTTTGATGCTCCCGATCCAGTTCTAGGCCGAGTTCAGAGAGTGTTAAAGGTAGAGTTGATGGGAAAGCACTCTAACTTGATATTAATAAACAGGACCGATGGCTTAATTATTGATGCCATAAAGAAGTATGATTATACTTTGAGCCGTCATCGCCAGGTTCTACCTGGATTGCCCTATGTCCCCCCGCCAAAGCAGGACAAACTGGACCCACTTGTTTCCTCGTATGATGATTTCACGCGCAAGCTATTGGCTTGGCCCGAGGTTACTGCACTAGAGAATGCGCTCTCTGCTACCGTAGAGGGTTTAAGCCGTTCTACAGCCCGAGAAATAATCAAATTGGGGGGCTTAGATCCCCAAAAAGAAATTGCCCAATGTGGAGAGCTGGACTTGGGCACCATATGGCAGAAGTTGCAATCAGCAATCAGAGCTATAGCCTCAAGAGAATCCCAGCCAACCATAGTTTCGGTTGGCAGGAATCCCAAGGAGATTTTCCCTTTTCGTCCCCAATTGGATGAGCATATGCTTGCTGAAGAGGCCAACAGTTTAAGTGAGCTACTAGATAGATTTTATGGTCAAAGACAAAATAGAGAAGAAATCAACAGCATTCGCGCTTCCCTGAAGCATACTGTAAACAAAAACATTGAGCACTGTAGTGAAGTAATGAACAAGCTTCAAGATGGCTATAATCGAGAAGACCAAGCTTTAAAAAAACGCCTATACGGAGACCTGATCCTGATGAATCTAGGGCGGATCACAATTGGAGACACTGTACTATGGGCTGAGAATCCTTTTAGCCCCGACTCGCCCCCAGAGGCAATCCCCCTTGATCCACAGTTAACTCCCTCGGAAAATGCCCAACGCTATTACCGTGCGTACAGCAAGTACAAACGCGCCGCCGAGGTCAACCGGCAGCGCATGCAAAAAGTCAAGCAGGAGCTGGAATATTTACAATCAGTTCTGCAGGCTGTGGAAGATGCAGAGAGCAAAGAAGACTTGACAGAATTGACCGAAGAACTTCGGTCACAGGGGTACATTCCGCCCCTGAAGAGTAAGGACCGAGCCTCTTCGCCAAGTAGACAGAGGCCCGGCCCTAGGCGGTTCGTGTCCTCGGACGGTTTCTTAATCTTAGTTGGGAAAAATAACCTTCAAAATGAACATGTCACCTTCAAAATTTCCCAACCGCAAGACCTTTGGTTACATGCACGAGGTATACCCGGAGCCCACGTGATCATTCGTTCCCAAGGCAAGCCTGTTCCCCCACAAACCCTCATGCAAGCTGCGCAAATAGCCGCCTATTACTCTCAGTCGCGGCAGGCAGAGAAAGTGGAGGTAGACTATACAGAAGCCCGTTATATCAGAAAACCTAAAGGGTTGCGTCCGGGACTCGTAACTTACAGCAACGAAAAGACCATTTTGGTCAAGCCTGAGCTTCCTCTTTCGCCCGAGATACCTCGTCAATAATGGCTGCCAAAGCTCTAGCCGGTTCGGGAGCTTTGATGACCGGCCTGCCCACAATCAAAAGGTCACTACCAGCCTGCACAGCTTGGGCAGGCGAGGTAGCTCGACGCTGGTCATCCTGACCATTTGCTTGGGGCCTAATTCCTGGAGTCACGACAAGGAAATCCTTCCCGCAAGCCCGACGGATAGGCTCAGTTTCTTGAGGAGAAGCAACAACCCCATCCAATCCAGCTTCTTGAGCAAGTTGGGCTCGGCGAACCGCAAGCTCAGTTACATCCACGGCAATCCCTATATCTTGCTGCACATCACTGGCACTAAGGCTGGTAAGAACCGTCACCCCTAATATCAACGGAGGCTCAAGTCCAGCATCTTCCGCCCCAAGTCTTGCTCCTATTAAGGCCTGCTTCATCATCTCCATGCCGCCGGCTACATGAACGTTGGTCATAAAGATTCCTAACCTGCTAAGGTTACGAAGGGCGTGCAAAACGGTATTAGGTATATCATGAAGTTTTAAATCCAGAAAGACTTTGACTCCTAGATCTCGAAGGTCAGTTATAATTGTTGGTCCTTCTCGGTAAAATAGCTGAAAACCAACCTTAAATAGAGCGGTATATGGCTTAAGTTCTTGAACCAGCTTCAAAGCTTCTCGCTTGGTGTCCACATCTAGCGCAACCATCACTGGACTGGGCAAAAGCCGCATACTATATCACCTCCCCATCGCGCATCACTATCCTGCCGCCCACTATGGTCATAACTGGCCACCCGCTAAGTTTCTGGCCTATAAAGGGATTGTTCTTGCCCTTAGAAGCAAAGTCTTCGGGTCGCACTTCTTTCACTGTCTCCGGATCAATTACCACTAAGTCAGCCAGCGATCCAACTCGAAGATTTCCCCCCGGCAAGCCAAAGATCTGGGCCGGGTTGGTGCTCATCCTGGCAATTGCCTCCATCCAGCTTAGATATCCAGGCTTAACCAGGTAGGTGACTACTAACGGAAGGGCGGTCTCTAGTCCTGATATGCCAAAAGGCGCCTGGTTAAAATCCACTCGCTTTTCATGGCTGGCATGCGGAGCATGGTCGGTGGCAATGATATCGATTAGGCCTTGGCGCAAAGCCTGGAGCAAAGCCTGCCTGTCCTCCTCGGTCCTTAAAGGAGGGTTGACCTTGGTATTGGTATCATAGGTTCGAAGCACCTCGTGGGTCAGAATCAGGTGATGGGGAGTAACCTCAGCTGTGACCGGAATGCCTTTCTCCTTGGCCTGGGCCAGCATCGACACCGATCCCTTAGCGCTGAGATGGGCCAAGTGAATCCGGGCTCCGGTATAGGCACTAAGGATTAGATCCCGGGCTACCGCCACTTCCTCAGCCGCCGAAGGTATTCCCTCAAGACCCAGCTCAAACGACACCAGACCCTCATGCATCACCCCGCGGCCGGATAGATTGGCATCCTGGCAATGATCTATAAGGGGCCTCTTTAAGGGCCGAAGGTACTCGAGGGCCCGCCGCAGGATCTCGGAGTTAGCGATGGGCTGCCCATCGTCGGAAAAAGCAACTGCTCCTGCCTGGGCCGCATACCCGATCTCTGCCAATTTCTCTCCTTTTCTACCAGCTGTTACCGCTCCCACCGGAAAAACGCGCGCTAGACCAGCCTGCCGCCCCCGAGTATAGATGAACTGAACCATAGCCGCGTTGTCAACCGGAGGATCGGTGTCGGGCATGGCCATGACTCCGGTGTATCCGCCCTTGACGGCAGCCCGGCTGGCGCTTAAGATGTCCTCCTTATACTCTAAGCCTGGTTCCCGAAGGTGAGCGTGGGCATCAATCAGGCCGGGCCCAACTATTTTCCCGGTGACATCAACAACCTCAACATCAGGCCGGCTCATGCCGGACCCGGTGGTTATAGCCGAAATCCTTGAGCCCTCCACCAATACGTCAGCTACCATGTCCAGGCCCTGCGCCGGGTCGATGACCCTACCGCCTCTAAGAAGCAAAGCCATCGCCTTGACCTCCTCCTAAAAGCAGGTACAACAGGGCCATTCTCACTGCCACCCCATTGGTGACCTGTTCGTTTACTGCCGCGTTGGCACTTGAGAGTACTTCATCAGTAATTTCCACCCCACGGTTAACTGGCCCCGGGTGGAGAATCAGAGCGCCCGGGTTTATACTTCTTATCCTTTCCCGGGTCAGACCGTAGAAAGAGGTATACTCGGCAAAGGAAGGGAAAAAGCCCCGAGCTTCCCGCTCCAACTGAATTCTCAGGCCCATAATTACATCTGCGCCCCTCAGTCCTTCTTCTATATCCCAGTAAACTTGGACTCCAGCTTTGTCTATATCCACCGGGATCATGGTCGGCGGACCCACCACCCGCACTTTCGCCCCCATCTTTTGCCAACCCCAGATATTAGAACGGGCCACCCGGCTGTGGGATATGTCGCCGACGATGGCCAGGGTAAGACCCTCCACTCTCCCCAATCTCTCCCGAACGGTATACATGTCGAGCAGGGCCTGAGTCGGGTGCTCATGGGCCCCATCACCAGCATTGACTACATGCATCCGGGTGTGCTCAGCGATCTGCAGGCTGGTTCCGGGAACAGGGTGCCGCAATACCACGACATCCACTCCCATAGCCTCGATGGTCCAAATGGTATCTAGGAGGCTTTCCCCCTTGGCTATACTGCTAGCGCTGGCATTAAGGCTCACGGTGTCAGCGCTCATATACTTGGCGGCCAGCTCAAAGGAGGCCCGGGTACGGGTACTCGGCTCATAAAACAGAGTAGCTACCGAGCGGCCCCGCAGAGCGGGTACCTTCTTTAGGTCCCGGCCCAATATGTCTTTCATAGCCGCCGCAGTGTCCAGAACCAGGGCGATCTCTTCTTTTGACCAATCTCTAAGGCCCAAGACGTCCTTTCGCCTAAACAGTTTGTCCGCCTCCTTGCATCTGCTTGCGCAAAATCAGCACTTCATCGCTGCCATCGATCTCCTGAAGATTTACGGCCACTACTTCCTGTAGGGAAGTGGGCACATATTTGCCTACATAATCAGCCTGGATGGGCAGCTCGCGGTGGCCACGATCAATCAAGACAGCCAGCTGGATTATAGCTGGCCGTCCCAGATCCATAACTGCATCCAGAGCTGAGCGAACTGTCCGGCCGGTATAAAGAACATCATCAACCAGGATCACCCTTTTCTGGTTGACCTCAAAAGGAACCTCAGTGCGATGCACGATGGGGGCCGGACCCAAAGCGCTTAGGTCATCTCGGTACAGGGTGATGTCCAACATCCCCACCGGCACTTCTTGGCCAGTCAAAGCCGAAACTAAGCGTGCCAACCGCCAAGCCAAAGGAGCTCCTCGGGTACGGATGCCTATCATCGCTACGTTCTCTGCCCCTTGGTTGCGCTCCACTATTTCTTGAGCCATACGAGCAAGCGCCCACCCCATTTCCCGGCCATCCAGGATTCTCGCCCTTACGCTAAGCTCCACCAGTCGTTCCCCCTAGTACTTATTTCGTCGGCTAACTAAACTAAAGAATCGATCTTACACTATCCAGCAAGTCTTCTTGCCACGTTCGAGAGCCAGAAATACCATTGCCTTTGCGGGCAACTACATCCAACTCATGGCTAACATATCAGCCAGGGTAGGCTGTCGTTGCTAGATGGGTCTCAAATTGCAAGGCGAAGCTAGAATCTCCATCATTACCTCTTAATTTTGGAGGAAAAACTCTAATTTCCTTCTAGATCACAATATCCAGACGTGTCACAATAGTCAGGCCAGATCAAGACCATAAAGATAGGGAAAAAGACCACCCGCCAGCCAGCTCGGTAAAGCCGTCAATCATGCAGCTGGCCCATACCCAGCGCTGCTCCCCGCAACGGGGGTTGTCTTGTAAAAGATGTGCTGCATGCCAATTTAGCTAGGTTTTAGACTACTTTGACAAAAGTCCGGCTTGTAGCTCTTTCGGACAAAGATAAAAATCCCTTCACCAAGCAGATATAGCGCAGTATATCCGCTCGGCAAAGGGCTAATGGCTAGGAAAGGCTGCTTTCTATGTCAGGTGAGCTAGGGATTGATAAACTTTCAGTAAGGCCGAATGATCCTCATCTCCGTAACCTTGAGCCCTGAGAGCCTGCATCATCTGGAGAACGAGGCTGGCAAGAGGTAGAGGCGTACCAGTCTCATCTCCGGCCCGCAGGGCGTTCCGCAGGTCTTTGGCGTGCAGATTGATCCTGAAACCCGGCCGGAAATTCTTAGTAAGCATGGGCTCGGCCTTGGTATCCATGACCCGGCTCCCCGCCAGTCCGCCCCGTATCGCCGCAATCATTGTCCGCGTATCAATGCCGCACTTAGCTGCCAACGCCATCGCCTCCGCCAGAGCAGCAATGTTGGCGGCAACTATGATCTGATTGGCCAGCTTGGCAGTGCTTCCGGCCCCAATATCGCCGATCCTGGTAACCGATGAACCCATCGCCTTTAGTATGTCCATACATTCCTCAAAGTCGGCCTCGGACCCTCCTACCATTATTGACAGCGTGCCTTCGACGGCCGCGGCTTCGCCACCGCTTACCGGAGCATCGAGCATACGCACACCTTTTCTGGCGACTTCAGCGGCAATTCTCCTGGTAACAGATGGGGCAATGGAACTCATGTCAATAATGATGCTCCCGGACCGCGCACCTTCCAGCACCCCATCCGCTCCCAGGATAACTGCTTCGACATCGGGCGAATCGGGCAGCATGGTAATTACCACCTCAGCTTGCTCGGCAACCTCCTTGGGCGACCAAGCTGCCCGGGCACCTTCCGCAGACAGTATCTCCACCGGCTCCCGGGAACGATTGTGAACAACCAGGGAGTAGCCCTTTCGCATCAAGTTTCTCGCCATAGGTTTGCCCATCACGCCCAACCCTATGAACCCGACCCTTCTCACTGGTTATGCTCCTTTCCTCCTCATACCTCCAACCGGAAAGCGCCCGACCCAGGCGCCAGCGCCTCAAACGGCTTTCTGGGAATGAAAGAACCCAAACCAGGCTGGCCCACAAATTCACCGCGTTTAGCAATCACTCGGCCGCGCAGCATGGTAAGCTCAGGATATCCTTTGAGCCTGAATCCCTCGTACGGGCAGTAATCCACCTTTTGGTGCAGGCTGGAACAGGTGAGCTCGACCTCCTTTCCTGGGTCGAAAATCACGAGGTCGGCATCGGAGCCGACAGCGACAGCGCCTTTTCTGGGAAAGAGGCCAAAGATGCGGGCCGGCATTTCCGCTACCAGGTCAACGAAGCGGCCCAGCGATAGCCTGCCGCCGCCAACACCCGCTGAGTACAGCAGGGGTACGCGGGTTTCAATCCCCGGGAGTCCACTGGGTATATCGTTGAAGGTCTCGCCAATAGCCTTCTGCCCGGTCAGTCTAAACGAACAGTGATCGGAAGCAATAACATCGAGGCTTCCGCTTTGGAGACCTCGCCATAGTTCACCCTGCTGGGAACGCTCCCGCAGGGGCGGATTAACCACATATTTGGCCGCCTCCGTGCCCCCACGCTGATAGTATTCTGAAGATAAAAGCAGGTAGTGCGGGCAGGTTTCCCCGAATACCGGCAAGCCACGTTGCCTGGCGGCAGCAACCAGGCGCAGCGCCTCTCGGCAGGATACATGGGTGAAATAGATGGGCACCTTGGCGGCTTCTGCTAAGGTGATAGCTTTGGACGTACCTTCTATTTCTCCTAGGATAGGCTTGCTTTGAACATAGTAGCAAGCATCCTTCTTTCCGGTCTCAAGCAACCGCAAGGTAAAATACTTTTCGATCCCAGCATTACCAGCGCTTACAAGAATAACAGCACCACTGCCGCGGGTGGCCTCCAACAGGCTAAGGAACTCAAAGTCGTCTATCCTCTTGTCATCGGTGCCAAGAAACACTTTAAAGCTGGTATACCCATTTTCGACCAGCAAGGGAATTTCTTTCAAAAGCTCGGATGTAAGGCCCGTCACCATGACGTGGCAGGAGTAGTCGACCACTGAGTTCACCGACCTCTCCCGCCAATCCTCCAGGCTTTTCCAAATGGGCAACCCCTGCTGCTGGGGCATCATCTCTACTATGGTAGTAGTCCCGCCTAAAGCCGCTGCAATTCCGCCACTTTGACAGTCATCGGCGCTGGCAAACCCGCGGGATACAGCGCCAAAATGGACGTGAACATCTACTCCGCCCGGAAGAACGTACTTACCTTCAGCAGATATAACCTCGGCATCGGCACTAATCTCCAGCTTTTCTTTCAGATCTTCGCCGATAGCCTTGATCACACCCTCGCTCACATACACATCAGCCTTAAATTGGCTTTTGGGAGTGACCACAAGCCCTCCCTCGATCAGATAATCCACTCCGGCCACCTTCCACATGCAATTACTATATGTTCACTGGAGATTCAAGCACCGGCCAGCCCTCTGGCCGCCTTCCCTGGTTCCGTCAACAAATTGCACCTCTCCGCGGGCCACTACTGCATAAGGCCAAGCCGTGAACACATAATCTTGGTAGGGAGTGTAATCCACTATTGAACCTGCCTCTTTGGGATCGAATCGTTTCCTTAAGCCGGTATCCATGATGACGAGGTCAGCGTCACTGCCCACCTGCAGCGATCCTTTCCTGGGATACAAACCAAAAAGGCGGGCCGCATTGTAGCTGCTGACCCTGACCACATCCGATGGAGCGAGCCCGCGCCGGTCAACCCCCTCGGTGAATAGCAGCGGTAAGATCACGGTATTCCCTGGAAGCCCCGCCAACCCACTCCAAAGCTCTTGCTTGTGGGCCCGAACCCAAGGGTTGTGGTCAGAGCCAATTATAACCTGATCGTGCCTCTGCACCGCCTCCCAGATTTTTTCCCTGTCTTCTGAGTGCCGAACTGGCGGGCTGACCTTTCCGAGACTGTCCAAGCCAGCCTCAGCTGTAAGTGCGAGATAATGGGGGCAGGTTTCAAGGATAACCGTCTGATCCCCTGCCTCCTGTATGCACTCTACCGCTTCCTTGGAGCTGACGTGGGCAATGCAGACCCGGCAGCCTATTTTCTTTGCCAGGTAGAGGACCTTGGCCACCGCTTCGCCTTCGCAGATGCCCGGTCTGGTTGCTTCCCAGGCCAGCATGTCCTGCCGGGAGGTGTCCCCAAGTTGCTTCATGTAGTAGTCGATTATCTCCGGGTTTTCAGCGTGAACGATGGGCAAGGCGTTGCACCCTTTGAGCTTGGTGAAGGCCTCGACAATCTGGCCGTCGGTCAGGCTGCTTAGTCCACCCAGGCTGGCCGCTTCCGCTCCCTTGTAGGGAAGAAAGATCTTAAAAGAGGTGATACCCAAATCCTGCACGTAGCGGTCAACGTGGTCAAGGTGGTTCTGGTTCATTAGGGCGCCGTGAAATTTGATATCCACCAGGCTGTGCTGTTCCGCCAGGTTCCGAAAGCGCGGGAACACCTGCTCAAGCGATTCTTGGGTAAAAATGTAATTTGCCGCTGTGGTGACGCCTCCGTACATGGCAGCTCTGCTCTCAGTCTCAAAGGTCTCCTCCTGGCTCTGCAGCTGCAGTTGGCCCTCCCCCGGCATCTGGCCGATGTGGGAATGGCTATCGATGGCACCGGGAATGATATAGCGGCCATCCGCGTCCAGTACGCGCTTGGCTTGGTTGACTTCTCCCCGGCTAGTTAGTCCCGCCACCTTGCCACCACTGATCAGCAGGTCAGCTTCAAAAACGCCACCAGCATCAACGATCTTGCCATTTCTAACTATCAGATCGAGCAACGACCGCGCCCCCCCTTAGTCTGGTTATTGTGGAAACATATCCTTAAGTCTGGCTCCCACTCAGTAACAGCTAGGCTCCGCAGAGCATACCTTCCTCGTAGTCTCTCCCCGTGCAGGTAATGCGGGTCCCGCTTTGACCTGTCACTACCAGGTAGGCCTTGTCCAGCGCTCCTATGGCTGCGGCCTTACCGCCAGCTTCCACATGTCGGAGAGCCGCTTCCACCTTGGGACCCATGCTTCCACTGGCAAAGTGTCCTTCCTCCTGCAGCCTACGGACCTCGGAAGCGCTGATACAACCCAAGAATCTTTGACCAGGCTTACGGAAGTTTATGGCCACCCCCTCAACGTCAGTAAGAAGTACCAGCAGCTCCGCACCAATATCGGCAGCCAGCCGTTGGGCCGCAAGATCCTTGTCGATTACCCCCTCGACCCCGGACAGTTCACCTCCATTCCGCCAGGCTACCGGAATGCCACCTCCCCCCGCTGCTATGACTACCGCCCCTTGGTCAGCCAGCAGCCTGATAGCAGCGCTTTCAACTATACTGACCGGGTCAGGGGAGGGAACTACCCGGCGCCATC
>JACIYF010000067.1 GCA_014360065.1 Clostridia bacterium
GGGGGGGGGGGGGGGGGGGTAGTCCCCACCCATCTTCCTGTCTAAACCACGTATCAAAGAGCCTAGCGGCTTTCTCGCCAGAAAGGTCCTCTCCCTCACCAGTAGAGTCCAGTTCCACTCGGTCTCCCCCGGGGAGTCATGTAATAGCCATCGGCCAGAATCGAGCAGAAAAGTGCTGGCGGGGCGTTGCGGCCGCCCGTGACCTCTGGTTTGTTGCCGGTACCCGCGCTGCTTGACGCTACCGTTCTCCGCCACAAGCACACTAGCATGGAGTGGCGGTGCGGAGCGGCACGGAGAACATGGTTCCTGACTGGCAAAAATCGGGAGCGATTGCTCTCTTTGGTTTTGGCCCTTAATGTTATGTCCGGCCGTGGCCGGCTGTGGGGTTTCGGGTCTTGTTAACTAACACTGGGAATCGAAAGGAGTAGGCACATGCACAGATGGTTCTCTGACCTTAAGGTTTTTACCAAAATCCTGATCCTGGCCCTGGTCCTGCTTTCCCTGAACGCGGCCACCGGCGTCTACTGCTGGCGAACGATGGCGAGCCTGCACCAGGGCCAGGTCAACATATATAACAACGAGCTGGTGCCGGTAGCTCTGTTGGGAAATATCCGGGAAAGCACCATGTACAACAGCCGGGCTGTGGCCGAGCACCTGGCCACTACTGATCCGGCCAAAATGCAACAGCTGGAGAAAGATATTCAAGATCACTCCGCCCAGACTGACCAATGGGTGAAGCAGTATGGAGCTATCGAGATGAGTGCCCGAGAAAAGGAGCTGTGGGAAGAGTTTGTTTCGGCGCGCGAGCAGTATCACCCTTTACGCAAGAGGGTACTGGAACTGAGCCGGGCAGGGAACAAGGCTGAGGCTCTAAGGGCCAACCAGGAGGCAATTGGGGCCCGGGACCGCATGCTCAAAGCTGCGGATGACTTGGCGGCTCTCAGCCAGGCCTTGGCCGCAGAAATTCATCAGCAGGGCGAAAAGCAGTTTGGCAGCGCCCGCACCCTGTTCCTCGTCATCCTGGCTCTGTCCCTGGCCTTGGGCGTGACAGCCGCCATTTGGATTGGGCGGAGCATTAGCAAACCCCTCAAGGTACTTGAGCAGGCGGCCGGCGCGGTGGCCGGGGGCGACCTTACTCCCAGCTGGAATATTGCCAGCCGGGATGAAGTGGGCTCTCTGGCATCCTCTTTATCGGCCATGCTGGCAAGCCTGAGAACGCTGGTTGGGCAGATTCACGATTCCTCCAAGAACCTGGCGGCGGCCGCCGAAGAGCTGAGCGCTGCGGCCGAACAGAGTACCCAGGCTACCACTGAGGTGGCCCAAACAGCCCAGGAGCTTTCCGCGGGAGCCGAACGCCAAAACCAGAGCGTACAGGATACCATGGCTGCTATCGAGCAGGCCTCAGCCGGAATCGAAGAGATTGCTGCCACTGCCCAGGAGGTGGTTGCCTCAGCCAGTGAAGCGGCCAAGGTGGCCAAAGAGGGGCGCCAGTCTATGGACCGGGCGGTGACCGAGATGGCGCGCATCCGGGAGACCGTGGAGGGAGTCTCGGCCACCGTCCACAGCCTTGGACAGCGCTCTGCCACGATCGGTCAAATTACCGATCTCATTACCGACATTGCCGACCAGACCAACCTCTTGGCCCTTAATGCCGCCATTGAGGCTGCCAGGGCCGGCGAGCAGGGACGGGGTTTTGCAGTGGTGGCTGAAGAGGTGAGGAAGCTGGCCGAGCAAGCGGAAAAGGCAGCCCAAGAGATTTCGAGCCTCATCAGTCAGGTTCAGGATGATACCCTGAAGGCAGTGCAGGCTATGGAGGAAAGCCTTGAAGTTGTAAAGACGGGCAGTCAGGTCATCACCAGTGGCGGCAAGGCGTTTACCCAAATTGAAGGCATGGTTAACGAGGTGTCCCAGCGGGTTCAGCAGGTATCGGCTTCCACTCAGGAGATGGCCAAGGGCAGCGAGGAAATGGTACGGGCAGTTAAGACAATCAGCGAAGTTGCCGAACAGGTGGCGCAGGCGGCCCAGGAAGTGGCTTCTGGCAACGAGGAGCAGTCAGCTTCGGTAGAAGAGGTATCGGCATCAGCGGATTCCCTGTCGAAACTGGCGCAGGAGCTTCATGGGGTAATTTCTAAGTTCAAGCTGGCTTAGGGGTTCGCTTTTCCAAGCTATGCTTTGGAATCTACTCGCTGCGTAGTTCATGAGCCCCGGTCCGCTTCAGGGGGGCCGGGGCTTTTTATTGCCGCCTATGTTTGCCATCTTCTGACATGCGCTTCCTCCGGAAAGAGCCCAAAATTCGCGCTCTGAAGGCCCTATCTGCCCGGGCGAGGGAGGGTTTCTTGCCAACCCGGAGATCGCCGCTTACCCGCTTATTTCTGGCCGTATTTTCGGTGCCCAAGCATTGTGTCCCGGCCTTCCTTTTTGGCTACGAGCGCTAGCACAGGTAGCATGGAATATGGTTTGGCAAGGGAGTTCAGACGGGAAGAAACACCTCCAGGACTTTGTCGGGGCGCTTTCTCTGGTTGGTGTAGACTTGTTTAGCCTCCAGATCCACTAGGACCATGTGCACCTCCCAGGATCGCCCCAGCCTCCAGCGCGAGCCGCCCGCAAGGCGAATCCCCTCCACTCGCTCCCGTACCCGCGAAGCCAGTCGCCAAGGAGAAACCAGCACCCCGGTAACAATGAGGTGACGGCCAGTCCCGGGATCCTCCAGCAGACCCCCCACCACGCTGCGCAGGTAGCGGGCAAAGGAGTCGACATAGTGGTGGGACATCTCCGCCCCTACCCAGCGCACTAGCAGGTACTCCCGCGACCAAGTGCGCCGGGTGCGGCTATCGCCTACAATGCCTGCTCGAGAACGACCAAAAAGGTCGATTTCAAAACCGTAGAGAACCAGGTTGTACTTGAGCTCGTAGTGCTTCTCGTAGCGATGGGCCAAAAGCTCTATATATTCCTTGCGATTCAGCATCAAATTCGGCTCCCAACCAACCCCAAAATCAACCCTGAGGCTTCGAAGGCGCAAGCAAACCGCCCATACTTACCGATTTTACTTTAATTTAACGGAATTCTTGGCACAAGCCCCCGGCTCCCAGCGGTCGAATTTGCGGACTGAAAAGTAGTACTTGCGCCCCAATGGCAAAGGCCATATTCCTTGGCCAGGCGGGCATACTAATCTCATAAGAGCGCCATTCCCAAGCCCAAATCTATGCCCAATAGACCGGAAGGGAGCTAGGTCGGTAATTGTCCCGAGAAAACCGCCTTCGGCTAATACGCAAAATCGAAAGCCTGCGCCAGTCGGCAGTAATCGCTTACATCACTGGGGATAGGGAAAACGTAGGCACCCGGGTGGCACCGGATATCATCCGCATTTTCCATCAGCACCTGGAAGCCTTGGGGACCAAACCGCGAATCGATCTTTTCCTTTACACCCGGGGTGGAGATGTGCTCACCCCTTGGCGGCTGGTCAATCTGATCCGAGAGTATACCGATTACTTTTCGGTACTGGTGCCTTTCCGCGCTTATAGCGCCGGCACCCTCATCTGCCTAGGCGCCAACGAAATCGTGATGGGGAAAATGGGAGAGCTCGGCCCCATCGACCCCAGCGTAGCCAATGCCTTCAACCCCCAGGACCCGGTTAACCCCCAAGCGCGTATCCCGGTCAGCGTGGAAGACGTCTCTTCCTATCTTGCCCTAGCCCGAGAAAAGGCCCAACTGAGCGGTCCGGAGCTGGCGGAGGCCTTTGTTGTTTTGGCCGAAAAGGTGCATCCCCTAGCCCTAGGCAACGTCCACCGCAATTATGCCCTGATCCGCTCCCTAGCCTATAGGCTGCTCCGCCTCCATTACCCGCCCGAGAAAGAGGGTCTCATGGCCGAGATCGTGAACAGCCTCACCGAAAGGCTTTATTCCCATAACCACATGATTTCGCGGCGGGAAGCCCGGGATGATATTCATCTCCACGTCACTTATCCCGACGCTGAATTGGAAAAGGTCCTGAACAAGCTCTACACCGATTACGAGGCCGACCTGCAGCTATTGGAGCCCTTTAATCCCGCCCTGCTTCTGACCCCCAACCAGGCTCAAGTAGATTTTGAAGTCAGTGGCGGGATAATTGAAAGCTCGGCTCGATTGGACTCCTTCGTGTTTAACGGGACCGTCAGCCGCAGTATGGGCCCAGACGGTCTCCCTAAGGTCAACGTAGAAATGACTTCCCAATGTTGGAAGCGACTAGTTTAAGGGAAAGCAATGAGTGGAGGGATAAAATGGCAAAGGTATACCGGCGGATCAAGGGCACGCGGCCCAAAGCCCTAAAAAGGAGTGCCAGGTACTTGGTGTTTTCTCAAGGTTCGGGGTATGTAGCCACCGATTATCGGTTCCCCTGTCGGCCGCTAGCGGCTCCAGCCTCGCCGCCCTTAATCCTCATCGATACTTCTAACCCTAGTAGCGCCCAGGATCCGCCCTAAACAGCTCAAAACAGCCAAACGGCGCCGTTTACCTGGCCCCGAGGCCACCACATCGCCGTTGGTCTCGGAAAGCTCAATTCGGGGTTGGGTTCCATAAACTGGTAGGCATGAAACTTCCTGCCGCGGAAATAATGGATGAGGAAATCATCTGGTTCATCAAAGGAGGATCTGCATGCAGGTAACAGTAGATCAAGATCTCTGCATCGCTTGCGGGGACTGTATTGACGTCTGCCCGGAAGTATTTGATTGGAACGAAGAGGGCCTTTCCCATGTGATAGTGGACACCGTTCCCGAAGATGTGGAGGATGAATGCCGGGAAGCGGTGGAATCTTGCCCCACCGAAGCCATCAAAGAGGTCGGTTAGGGCAACGCAAAGCAGGCACTTCCAACCCGACGGCGAGCTGGTCTTGGTAGGCCAGTTAGGGCATCAAAGCAGGCAACGCCGGATCAGCTCGCGAAGGGAACTGGGCGAGGGCAGGCGGTAGCAAGCAGCGGTTGGGCGCTGGGCTTCGCCGATGTAGATGGTAACGGCCTCCCGATGCTGGCTGAGGGCCTGGAAGGCATCTTCATCGGTGATGTCATCGCCGGCATAGAGGATCATGGTTCCCGGGTGGAGTCTCCCCGGCCAAGCTGCCACCAGCCGCGTTACCGCTTGACCCTTATTCATCCCCCGGGGCCGCACCTCGACCATCTTCTTGCCCCTGAGAATCTCCAGATCCCACTTTTCCAAAAAATCTCCCGCCCAGGCCAGAAACTGAGGCACTACTCTGGCTACCTCAGCTGGGCTCGCCCCCCGGTAGTGGAGGGCTAAAGCTATACCCTTATCCTCCAGGAAAAACCCAGGTGGCTGCCTAAGCATTCTAAGCAGCTCTCGGGTTTTGCTGGCCAAGCCGCGCAAGGCCAAGTTTACCACCCTCTGGTCGTCCAGATAGCTCACATACTTACCCTCTGGGGTAATGGCCTCGCCACCGTGCAGGCCCACCAGGTACAAATTGAGGCCGGCAAAAAACTCGGCCAGCTCCCTCACTCGCCGGCCGCTAATGATACCCACCGTATAGCTGGGCCTAGCCGCTAGCTGCCCCAAAAAGCTTAATAAATCTTCATCCGGCCGGGCCCAGGCCGGATGGGAGACGATGGGCACCAGAGTGCCGTCATAATCAAAAAGTAGTAGAGCTCGAGGGGATTTCCTCAAGCTCATAAGCCTAGACTCTAGGCTCTCTCCTCCTACCTTATCGCCCATCTGCTACTTTTGCACCCTCTCCCACAAGCTACCATGGTCTTGGGCTTTTACTCCAGCAATTTGCCAACCGGCCTGGCATCAGCCGGCCTGGCGTCGGGCCCAAGCTGGGCCTCGCTCAGGGGGCCAGCAATAATGGGGAGGCTGACACTGGTCTCGTAAAAGGCCTTAAGAAAAGTGCCTAGCCACCAATGCACATCGTGGCTCTTAATCTTCTTCCGCAAGGCAGCCAGGCGCCGCTGTTGCTCGTCCAGCGGCATAGTCAGGGCCCGCCGGACCGCCTCTCGGATCTCGTCCGGACAGTAAGGATTTACCAATAGCGCCTCCTCTAGCTCTTCCGCCGCCCCGGCAAAGCGGGATAGAACCAAGACGCCGCTATCCTTCCGCGAGGCTATGTATTCCTTGGCCACCAGGTTTAAGCCATCGCGGAGGGGAGTCACTAAGGCCACATCGGCCATGGCATAGTAAGCGCACAAGTCCTCCCGCCCCAACGGGCGCTCAATATAGTAAATAGGAAGCCAGCCCAGGGTTCCAAAGCGCCCATTTATCCGCGCCACTTGGCGCTCAATCTCGGCCCGCAGGTTGTCGTAAGTATCTAGGCCCGAGCGGGTAGGCACCCCCACCTGCACCAGGCTGGCCTTGCCCCGGTATTCGGGATACTTTTCCCAGAGCGCTTCCATGGCCAAGAGCCGCTCCACTATGCCCTTGGTATAATCCAGCCTCTCCACTCCCAGGATGATCTGCTCAGCCCCTATCGCTTCCCGAGCCTGGCTAGCTTTGGTCCTGACGGTTTGGCTCCGGGCCAACTGATCAAAGACGCTAAACTCGATGCCGATGGGTACCGCCATCACCTTAGTAACGTGGCCCTTGTAGCTGACCGTATTTTCCTCCCAGTCCACCCGGGCTCCTAGGATGGATTTACAGCTGGCCAGGAAGTTGGTGGCATAGCGCTCCAGGTGAAACCCAATTAAGTTGGAGCCCAATAGGCCTTCCAAGAGCTCATCGGCCCAGGGCAGGAGCTGGAAAACCTCTTCCTGGGGGAAAGGGATGTGCCAATAAAAGGCAATCCGTTGTCGAGAAACCGTTTGCCGCAGGATGCCGGGAAGCAAGGCTAGATGGTAATCGTGCACCCACACCCAATCTAGGGGTGAGGCTTCATCCAGTACCGCCCAGGCAAATTTCTGGTTCACCTTGCGGTAGCCTTCCCAATCGCGGGAACGAAACTTGCACTTGTCCACAAAATAGTGGCATAAAGGCCATAAGGCCCCGTTGGCTACCCCGTGATAGTAGCTTTCGATTTCCTCTGAGCTTAGGCTAATGCCGCGAAGGGAAAGAAACTCGCTTACGGCCTGGCGGGTCACCCCGCTGGTATCAGAGGCTTGGCCATCCCAAGCCACCCAAACTCCTCCCACAGAATTGATCAACGGCTCCACGGCTGAGACTAGCCCGCTAACCGCTTGCGCCGGGCGATCCGAACCTTTGGCCGCCAATGTGGCGGGTCCCCGGTTAGAAACTAGAATCAGCTTTCCTTTCTCCCCGCTTCTGGAGCCCGCTGGTCTCCTCAGGTGCTTACGTCCATCCAAGTTACCCACCTCCCGATCGCTCAAGACGCCGCTAGCAACGCTCGGTTAAGCCTCGATGGTCACGCGCACTGGTCCTTCGCGGCGCAAGACATTGCAGTAAATCTTGCCTCGGCTCTGACCAAACTCCAGATCTACCTTGGCCTTGCCCACCTGGAGATCGCGAAGATGAAGCTCGTTCACCCCTCGGGGCAGCAAAGGAGTCTGGATATGGATCCCCTCCCCGTTGACCTCAAGCCCCAGCATGCTCTGCAAGAGCAGAATATTGCTTCCCACCGCCCATGCCTGGGGATCGCAGGCGGTAGGGTAGTGCACTGGCCCGCCAAGGAAGCGCCGGGTAAACCCGCAAAACAGTTCCGGTAGCCGGAAGTAAGTGAAGCTAAAAGCAGCTTCCCACAGCCCGTTAGCCAGTTTCTCCATCAGTTCCAGATGCCCGTATCTTCTTAAGCCCCGGGCAATGATAGCGTTGTCATGGGGCCAAACTGACCCGTTGTGGTAGCTCATGGGGTTATAGGCTTTCTCCCGCTTACTCATGGTGCGGATCCCCCACCCCGAATACATATCCGGCTCAAATAGCCGCCGCGCTACCCTCTCCGCATGATAATCCGGTAAAACCCCGGTAAAAAGGCAATGGCCTGGATTGGAAACGGTAGTGCTAATTTGGCGTTTATTGCCATCCAAGGCAAAGGCCATATAACCCAGGTTATCCAACCAGAAATCCCGCAGGAATTGTTGCTTAAGCTTTTGACTATCCTGCCACCAGCGCTCCGCTTCTTCAAACCGCCCCAAGGCACCCAAAAGCTCTGAGGCCCTTTGCATGGCTAGGTACAAGTAAGCCTGAACTTCCACCAAAGCTATGGGCGGCGAAGGCAGATACCCTTCAGGGGTTACCACTGCATCCCAGGAATCCTTCCAGCCTTGGTTGTCGAGTCCAATTGGCCCTTCGCGCTTGTATTCAACATAGCCATCGCCATCCAGATCCCCATAGTATCGGCACCACGCCAGCGCTTTGTGGAGGGGCCCCTCCAGCTCCCGGACCAATTCCAAGTCGCGGGTCCAGCGATAGGTTTCCCCTAAAACGATAATGAACCAGAGAGTGGAGTCGGCAGAGCCGTAGTAGGGGGTGCCCAGCACTTCTCCGCAGGCCGCCATCTCCCCAAACCTAAGCTCATGTAAAATTTTCCCTGGCTTTTCCTCCCGCAACGGGTCATCGCGTTGGCCCTGGAACTGGGCCAAGAACCTCAAGCTCTGCCGGGCCAGATCCGGATTCACCATTAGGGTCTCCCAGGAGGTAATCATGGCATCCCGCCCGAAGGGGGCGGCAAACCAAGGCACCCCTGCTTCTACGATGGACCCTAAACCGTCATACTCCGCACGTAAGGAATACAGGTCGGTAATATTTTGGTCAAACATGCGATTGAAGATCTCGTGATCACAACTAATGCTGGTACAGCTCCGCCTCCAAGCTCGATAGCTTCGGGCTTGCGCCAAGGCAGCCTCGCTAAAGGCAACGTCCAGATTGGTGCGGGAGCGGGCTTGTTCATATTCCCGGCCATAAAAAGGGCTTACCCTCAGGTTTAGATAGATCTTCTTTTGCGGGGGAAGAAAAATCCGGTATTCGGCAACTCCCAGTCCCTCCTCAATCCTTAAGCTCTGCGGCGCCGGGTCAAATTCGATCTGGGTCCGCCGCTCTACTCCGTCCAGCCCTCGGTAGCCAAAAGTAATGGCCGACGGCGACAGTTGTGGCGGCAGGTACTCCCCTCGCCTCTTTCTCTGGGTGCCCCGAATTTCAAAGATATCGCGGTAGTCAGCTCCCATCACCATCCGGAAAATCGCGGTTACCGGGTAAGGGTTAAAGTTAATCAACCGGCAGCGCTGCAATAGATCCCGCTTTAGCACCCTGAGGAGCCGCACATGCAAGCTCTGGATAGGCAAGCTTTCGCCGCTCTCCAAAACCATTTCCTCATTGGTAAACTCCTCCTGAACAAAGTGGCTCTCCCGAGTGCTGGAGGATAAGAGCACCGGCTTGGTCCGCTCAATGTAGAATTCAAAGCTGCTGAGGTAACGGGTATCCCGGTAATATAATCCTAATCCTCCTAGATTTCCCACCGGGACCGAACCGTTGACCAAGGAAATGAAGAAGGTCTGACCTTCTTTTAGAACCTCTGTTCGAATTGGGAGATCTTTAGGCGTAATCCTCAGGTCTTCCATGTCCACTAGCTGCTCTACCGGCACTAGGTTGCCACTCCTTGATGCAATGAGTTCTAGTTATGTCAAGTTATGTAAACCCGGCTTCGGTAAACCCGGTCTCAGATCGAGCCAAAGATACGGCTCTAGGAGCCCAATCCAATACCCGCTGGTAAAACTCTACCGTCTCTGAAGCCATTCGGGCTACGGTAAAGCGCTCCAGCACCAGCTTGCGACCCCTTTGGCCCATGGCCCGGGCCAGGTCGGGGTGAAGCAAGAGCTCTTCTATGGCCCTAGCTAAAGCCTGGCTATCGTCCTTGGGTATCACCAGACCGTTATAGCCATCGGTAATGATCTCCGGCATCCCTCCGGCCCGACTGGCGATCATAGGCTTGCCGGCTGCCTGCGCTTCCAAAAGAGCCAGCCCAAACGGCTCTTCAAAGCAGGAAGGGTAAATGCAGATTTCTGCCGCCTGGTAAAAGCGAGGCATTTCGTCCCAGGGAATAAAATGTACATATACGTAGTCTTTCAGCCCTAGCTCCTCAATTAATGAGGATACATACCTCACTTCCGACGCGTGTTCCCTCTCCCAGTCCACCGCCTGCTCGGTGCCTGCCAGCAGCAGTAGGACATTGGGGAACTGGCGGATGACCGACTTTAAGGCCTGGACGCTCAAATGGCTACCCTTTTCCAGGCGCATCCTGGCCGGATGGAACACTACCCTTCGCCCCGCCAGGAGCTCCGGCGGCAGGCCCGGCAGGAAATGATCCGATCCAGGCTCAGAGGGAGTAAACTGAGTAGCATCAATGCCGTGGTAAATTACGGTAATGCGCTCGGCCGGATAGCCGCTGGCAATCAAGGCCCCCTTGATATAATTGCTGACTGCGATTACCCCATCCCAGATATCTATATAGCTGAGCAACGCTTCCCAAGTAGCATCCGCCCAGACATTGTGCGCCGTCAGCACCAGGGGAAAACCTTTTTTCTTTTTCAATGTGGCCAACGCTTGGGCATGGGTTGGGCTAAAATAGTGGAAATTGTGGGCATGGACAATATCGGGATTAACCTCATCCAGGAACTGCTCAATCAGCTCCTCAATCTCAGCTGACCGCCTGGCTATATCGGCCGAGCTCAAGTAGTTTAGGTCAATTAAAGGGCTACGCCAGATGTCCATGCCCCGCCACTGCAGCCTCTCGACCAGCTGCTGATTCCCATCTGGCCCGGGGGACCCATCCGGCCCAGGTGGCCCATCCGGCCCAGGTGGCCCATCCGGCCAGCTTCGCCCACCTGCACCTGCCGGTCCCAATCTTTGGCCGGCACTATGCTTTTCTGGCCATCCCCGCCCTTGATCGGACCTGGCCTCAAACCCCGCAGGAGCCAGCCCTTTCGATGCCCCCGCCCAGGAGGCATTATTGGACCGGGTGGGATCCAGGCCGGTCAAGAGACTAACCTGGTGGCCTTCCCTCACCAGCTCCGGCCCTAGCAGGGCCAAATGACTCTCTACTCCTCCGATAGTCGGGGGAAAGGCCCAGTGCAACATCGCCACACGCACCCACTCACACCCCCGTTCATCGGTAGACATGAAAACCTACCGGATGCCGATAGGTTACTAGGAGTTCGAACCAAGCCGTATATTGCTTCAAACGCAAATAGTATAGCATATTTTTATAGGCGGGAAAACTGGCAGAATTCGCCGAAGGGAGCCAAGCTGACCATAATTAGCGGCCTAGGTGCCACTTTCCTTTCCTTTCCACAAATTCTCGCGCCAACTTATGTTCGTAGGTTAGGTTGGAGGATAGGGATAAGCTATTCCCGCGAAAAGGATGCTTTATTTGGCCTGATATTGTCTTGGCCTCCCACCCTGGCTCATGTACGATCGGTGTACCTTGCTCATCAAGAATCTCATTGAACTCAAAGTAATCAACGCCCAGCATATCCGCGCATTGCCTCAGGGTCATTCTTCCCTCGCGATAAGCTTGTACAGCCTCTTTCTTATTGATCTCGCGAAGGGCTATGGATATCAGCTGTTGGATGGCGGCCGAGCGATCGAATAAAATCTCGCTGCCGCGGAACTAAGACGGTTAGGCATCGGCATAACCTCGGTTAATCCCGACCTCCACCACTTCCTGGTATACTTCTTGCGGGCAGATTATCAACCCCGGCAGTTGCTTCAGCAAATGAAGCCTGCTTATTTTTGCAAGGGAGACCAAAAAAGAAGAGTCTAAAACGTATTTGGGCAATCATCGCACCCGCTCTTAAGGTATATAGCCTCGGGCCTACACTGGAACCATTGGTATTAGTGAAAAAGCAGCACTTTCAATTTCTCAGGGCTTTACCTGTCCGGATTCTTACCTGCCAAACTGTTTAACCGCGATTTCCCGGTAAGCCTCACGCAGCGCCCTTGCAACCGGTCCCGGCGCCCCGTTGCCGATAGCCACCCCGTCCAAGGCGATGAGCGGCATTACCTCAAGTAGGGAGTTGGTCAGAAAAGCCTCCCTGGCTTTCAAAAAGTCTTGGGGAAAAACTGGCTGTTCGGAAACCGAGAAGCCAAGTTTACTCGCCAGCATGATTATCCATTCCCGGGTGATCCCGGGCAAAAGCCCGCTCTCCGGTGGGGGTGTGACAATTCGCCAGTCCCCCAGAACTAGGAAGACGTTGCTAATGGTTCCCTCCGTCACTTCTCCCATGAGGTTTAAAAAGATCCCCTCGTCAGCCCCGGCTGCGGCAGCCTCCTGCTTCCCAAGCAGGTTCTCCAGGTAGTTCAGGGATTTCAATCCGACTAGGGGAGACAACTGGTTGCGAGGGAAACTTACGGTTACCGCTTTAAAGCCCCGCTCGTAAGCATCCGGGGAGTATGGTTCTCCGATACTGGCGGTGATCACCACGGTCGGCTTGCCCTGGGGAGCCAGCAGTCCCCGGGGTACCTTACCGCGGGTCACCGTTACCCTGAGGCTCCCGTCAGTAGGGCCAAAGGTTCCAAGGATCCGATCCATCCCCTCTGTAACCAACTGGACGGGACAAGGCATCTGCAAACGTTCACATCCGGCTGCTAGCCTGGCTAGATGCCGCTGCCAGACAAAAGGCCTGCCCTGGTAGACCCTGACAGTCTCGAAAAGACCGTCACCGTAAAGAAATCCCCTCTCCTGGACGCTCAGGCAGGGCTCCTCTTCGTCTATTATACGCTCGTTTACCCAGGCAATCCCAGACATTTCGGAATGACCTCCTCTCTGCACCCCAGGGCATGCATCAGGGCGCGCCCCTTGTGGATGCTCTCCCAGTACTCCATCTCCGGGTCGGAATCAGCGACGATTCCACCACCAACCTGGAAATAAGCCTGCCCGCCTTTAATGATAAAGGTCCTAATGACGATATTCAAATCGGCTGATCCGTCGAAGCCTAGGTATCCGATGGAGCCAGTATACACCCCTCGCTTGACCGGTTCCAATTCCTCGATGATTTCCATCGCCCTAATCTTAGGAGCTCCTGTAACTGATCCCCCAGGAAAGGTAGCTTTTAAGAGATCCACTAGGTCCCTGCCGGGAGCAAGGGTTCCCCTAACCGTTGAAACCAGATGAAAAACAGTGGGGTACTCCTCGAGGGTGATCAATTCCGGTACGTGAACGCTGCCGTAGGTACAGACCCGGCCGATATCGTTGCGCTCCAGGTCGATGATCATTGTCAGTTCGGCCCGGTCCTTAGCGCTGTTCAGTAGTTCGGTACGTAGCCGCAAATCCTCAGCCGGATCCTTGCCCCGAGGGCGCGTTCCCTTAATCGGCCTGGTCTCAACTTGCCTACCTCTTACCTGAAGAAATCTTTCCGGAGAGGCGCTGGCTATAACCAGCTCCGGGTAGCTAAGGTAGGCTGCAAAGGGTGCCGGATTAATCATCCGCAACCGCCTGTACAACGTCCATGGTGAGACAGAAAGCTGGCAGGAAAAGCGCTGGCTAAGGTTGGCCTGGAAGATATCGCCGGCAGCAATGTAATCCTTCACCTTCTGTACCGCCTCGCAATAAGTACGACGGGTAAAGTGACAGGTAAAGTGAGGAGTTGTCATTTCCTCAAAGAGCTTTTTCGGGGACCCGTTACCTTGTCTGGGCAGTACTATTAGGTGCTCGAGTTCCTTCATTCTCTCTTGAGCACGTTCAGTTGATAACCCACAGTTACCGGTCACGCCGGTAGATGTCAGGTAGGCCTTGCCCGCCAGGTGATCGAAGACGACCAGCCTGTCGTAGAAACCGAGGTAGCAGTCGGGTACGTCAAGATCATCCACTGCCATGTCCGGAAGCTTCTCAATCTGCCTGCCGAGGTCGTAGGCAAAGTAGCCGAAGGCTCCAGCAGCTACGGGCACCGGCACAGAAGGGGCGGTAACCGCCCGGCAGCAGTCAAGTAGTTCACGGAGGACGGCAAAGGGATCTCTCCTCCATTCCTGCCACACCCCGTCCTGCCAGGTTGCAACCAGGTCTTTTTTAGATTTGAATACCAAGAAGGGATCGCTTCCAATCAAGGAATAGCGCCCGAGCCTCCCAGCATTCATTCCGCTGTCCAGGAAAAAACTGAAGGGGCGTTCACGGAATGTCTCAAAAAGAAGGACCGGGTCCTTATACGGTATTTCCTTAATAATCAATGTTGGACACCACCTGGCTGACCAGTTAGGGTCTCATACTGGGCATCCGGGAGCTTCGGTCCATCATCTTCCCTTGAGCCAGTAATCCTCCGCCAGTATGACAAAATTCTTTAACAATTTTTTCCCCTCCCCTGTAAGGATGGACTCAGGATGGAACTGCACCCCCTCCACAAGCAGTTCCCGGTGGCGGACACCCATGATCTCACCTAGGTCCGTCTCGGCAGTGATCTCAAGGCAGGCCGGGAGGCTTTCCCGTCGCAGTATAAGGGAATGGTAACGGGTTGCTTCAAAGGGATTCTGGAGGTTTTTGTAGATGGTGCCTCCATCATGGTAAACCAGAGAGGTCTTTCCGTGCATGAGGCGGTCGGCCCGGACTACTTCCCCGCCAAAGGCCTGTCCGATTGCCTGATGCCCCAGACAGACACCCAGGATTGGTATCCGGCCGGAGAGGCTGGCGATAAGGTCCAGA
>JACIYF010000068.1 GCA_014360065.1 Clostridia bacterium
GTAGTGGACACGGCCTCAGCGCTGCTAGTAGCCGACAAGCGGCGCTGCCGAGACATGAACAAGGTAACCGAGGAAATTGCCAAACGGGGATGGCAACGATTCTTGGACGCTGATATACCAGCTGGCAATAAGAGCGAGGCCGGCCGGGCTAGCGCCAAGGGTGCGGCCGCCGGCCGCGCCTGAGGTCATTTGTGCGCACGCCGTTTTCATCACCGGAAACCAGGAACCAGCTGGAACCAACCCTTAGTGTTGGCATGATAAAACCGCAACCCTGGCGAATTAATCTATTAGGGTGGGATACAGCAAAGGTGGGTGCAGGCAAGGGCGGCCGTTATTTTACATGGGCCTAAAAGCCCGGGTTAGTGTTTGGCTGCCCCCCTTCGACCCGCCCAAGTGGGCTAAAAAGCCCGGATAGGTGATTGTCGCATTAACCTTTGCCTGCCCCAAAAAAAGGAGGTCACCAGGATTGCGGTATTTCGGCCTTGACGTTCACAAGTCTTATTGTGAGGGAGCAGAACTGTTGTCGGATAACACCATCAGGCGTTTTCGCTTCCCCAACGAGAAGAAGGAGTGGAAGCGGTTCGCCAAGGAACTTGACGGTAACTGCAAGGTGGCCCTTGAAGCCACCGGCAACGCCTCTATGATCTATGATATTCTAACCGGGCACGGAGCACAAGTGGTTGTGGTCAACCCCATAAGGACCAAAGCCATTGCTGAAGCCAGGATCAAGACGGACAAGATTAGTGCCGAGATTTTAGCCAGGCTATTGGCCGCCGACTTCGTATGCGCCTGCTGGGTGGCACCTAAAGAAGAAAGGGAGTTAAGAACCCTCCTTCACCACCGGGCTGCCTTAAAGAAACAGGTGGTGAGTATTAAGAACCGCATCCATGCTCTTCTTTCCCGCCATGCCATAATCGTGCCGGTGAGCGACCTGTTTGGGGTAAAGGGCAGGCAATTCCTTCGGGAGTTAGAAGAGCTGCCCGAGGTGGAGAAGATAGTCCTTACTTCTAACCTCCGAGCCCTTGAGGCCCTCGAGGCGGAAATTGCGGCCATCGAGAACGAGCTGAACCTAAAGGCTATCGCCCTGCCAGGTATAAACATTCTTTTAGGTATACCAGGAATAGACGTCCTGGCTGCCCTGACCATCCTGGCTGAAATCGGCGACATCAAGCGTTTTGCCTCGGCGAAGAAGCTTGCCAGCTTCTCCGGCCTAGTCCCTTCGGTGCACCAGTCGGGCAAGACCAGGTACACCGGGCACATTACCAAAGCCGGCCGGAGCATGCTGCGCTGGATACTCATCCAGGTTGCCCAAAAGGCGGTAATGCAGCCAGGAGCCCTGCAGGACTTCTACTTAAGGCTAAAGAAGCGCAAGGGCCACAAGATCGCCATCGTGGCGGCGGCAAGGAAACTGCTCACCATTATCTGGGCCATGCTGACCAAAAACACGGAGTACCACTACCTTAAGGAAGACCTGCGGCAAAAGAAGATGCGCCGCATGCACAAAAGGGCGCTGCCGTACAGAGTTGGCGGCGATTTGCCGCAAAAAATTGCGGCGCTCGCAGGAGAGGAGCAAACGATGGCAGAAATACCTCAACCAGCAGCTTAAATCACCCTATTCCAGGGTTGCGGTTTTTCATAGGTGTAAAATAATCGTGGGATTTCCCATTCCCTCCCATGGAAAGCTAAGGGCCTAAAAAAGTTGAGACCTCACTCCGAAGTGGGAATTGAAAGGAGGAATGAGGTCTCATGAATAACTTTTCTGAAACCATAATACCGCATGAGGCCGCAAATTTCAAGGATATTTTGCGATGGATTTTGGGGATGGTGGCAAAATCCTTTGCCAGTCACCTGGGACATCTTTTTACCGCCATGGACCAGGCCCTGGCGGTGAAAAACAAGTTTACCCGCGCCATGTCCGGCTGGGAGTCCATAGGCAAAAGGAAAAGGACCATCGTTACCCTGTTTGGCCTTGAGATCACCTACTGCCGCCGGGGGTACCGGAAAAACATCGACGGCCGTATCACCTACCGCTACCCCCTGGATGAGTTCCTGGGCTTAAAGGAAGGGGAGCGCTTCTGCCCCCTCACCCAGGAGATAGCCATCTCTTTGGCTACCAGGATGCCGTTTCGGGAAGCCGCCTTCATCCTAAACCACTACCTTAACATCCCCGTAACCCACCAGGTGATCCACCAGTGGGTTACCGAGGCCGGGCGCACCCGGGAAGAGGAGCTAAAAAGGGGTGAGGAGGCCATCTTTTTGGACGGAGAGATCCCGCCCGCCCGGGAAAAGATCGATACCCTCTTCATCGAGGCCGACGGGGTGATAGTCCCGCTTCAGCGGTCAAAAGAAAGGCAGGTGGAGCTAAAGCTTGGGGTTTGCCACCAGGGGTCTTTTCCCACCGACCCATCCAAAAAGAGGTTTGCCTTAAAGAATAAACTCCTCTGGGGCGGGGTTATGGACGCCTCTTCCTTTTGGGAGCGGGGATCTTCCCTCATCTTCTCCCGCTACCAAAGCATAGGCAAGGTGGTGGTAAACGGGGACGGGGCCGACTGGGTAAAGGAGGTCAAGGAGTACTTCCCCAATACCCAGGTCTTCCTCGGCCGCTTCCACCGGAACCGGGCCCTAACCCAGGGGTTGAGCTTCGATCCCAAGCTCAGGCAAGAAGCCTTTTTGGCCCTAAGGAATAATGATCCCGACGGCTTAAAGTGGACCCTTGCCCGGGCCCTCATAAAGGCTCCCTCCCGGGCGGAGGAACAAAAGGTGCGGGAGCTTAAGCGGTACTTTGACAACAACTTCGAGGGGCTCTTTCCTCCCCCGGATGACCGGTTAGGGGCCCAGGAGGGCCAGGTAAGCCACGCCCTGGCCCGGAGGATGAAGAGGCGGGGGATGAGCTGGACCAAAGCCGGAGCCCACTACATGGCCAACCTCCGCCCAGTTGGCTTCGGGCCAGGATACCGGTCCTGGCCACCGCCCTGGTCTCCTCGCCTCTGGGGGAGGCCCTAAAGGCCCTCTCCTTTATACCCGCTGACGTGGCCTGATAGCTGGGGCACCAAGACCGGCTGGGCAGCGGTACTCCCTTGCCAGGGTTGGAAAGTTATATCCTCTTTGGTTAGGAGGCGTGTTCAGGGGGTGGCTTGAAAGGCTTGGTGAGGGCAAACCGCTCTCCAAGGATTGGGTGCGGTAAGAAGCCTTAACGAGGTGAGCCCATAATCCGAAGGCCGGGTCCTAGTACCCAATGGCTTGGGGACGGGGAAGTCTTGGGTACAGGTGCTTTAGGGCCCAGGCCACGATAAACAAAAACCCAGAGGGAGCTTTGAGCCAGGGTGCTTTCGCCCAATCCCTGGTAGACCGGCGGTCCAGGCTAATAACCGGATAGCCGTTTTATGAGCTGCGGAAATAGAAAGCCAGGACCTCCCAGAACACGCTATGGGATGAGGAAAGTTTCGCCTTCCCCAAAGCTCCCTCTTAGTTCAGGCCAAGATGTGGCAGGGGAGACTGAAAGCTTGGCTAGGGCCCTTCCGGCTCCGGGTTGGTGCGCGGGTAGTTCTGGTAGCGCCTTCTGGCTGATGGCCGTTTAACCCGCACCTGGCAGCTCAAAGTGCGATTTGGTCGAGTTACAAGATTCTCCATCGGGAGGGGAGGCAACTTTCACCAAGCTAAAAAGTTATGCCAGACGATTTTGGAGGACGTGTCCCATCCTGGCTCCCAAGGGGGTGGCAGGGAGGTAGTTCTTTAGGCCCATCCGAGTACCTTTTTGTTCCCGGTCCATGCTTCCCCTAGTCGCCCATGAGCTGCACTAGGGGAGCAAGGCTATCCTATACTTTAACAATTGCAACTAAACTTTTTCCCACTTCGGGTTGACACTAACCCCTGGCCGAGACCATAAAAAAGTTAATAATGGCGCTTGGGTATGATATAATAGCCTGAGCCGGTTTCATAGGAAGGAGGATAACATTGGATCTGCGCCAGAAAGTAGAAGCTGCCTTGGACAAGATCCGTCCCGCCCTGGTGGCCGACGGCGGCAATGTGGAATTGGTTGAGGCCAGCGAGGATGGGGTGGTGAAGGTAAGGTTGACTGGGGCTTGTGGCGGTTGCCCCATGTCCACGATGACCTTGAGGATGGGCATTGAGCGCTCGCTGAAGAGCCAGGTCCCTGAAGTCAAGGAAGTCTTGGCTGTATGATTGTGGCTATAGATTGATAGACAACACGGTGGAGTTTAGGGCCCAGCCCGGCGAAGGCTGGGCCCTTATTGTCGTAAAAAACTTGCCCTTTGGCCCCAACTCGACAAAAGAAGTGGGTTTTCACTCAAGGAATTAACCGGAGGTCGTAGTATCCAATATCTGGAAGAAAACCTGGAGCGAGGTGTCAAGGGTGAAGAAAAATAGCAAGCCTCCGGTTAAAGTGATAGGTCGGCCTGATTCCTTGACCGATGTTCTCAAAAAACGCCTATTCCAGTCATCGGGTGAGACTATTGAGGCCTTGGTTAGCCATGCTCGGCAGGTCATGTTTTGGCCCAATTCCAGCAGCAAAGTGGAGAAGAACGTACTGCGTTGTTTGGAGAAGAATCCGGCCTTTGCCAGGAATCAGGAGGGCAAATGGATTCTCAGCCTGGATGGTAATCCCGACAACGACCAAGCTCACCAAGCCCTTCGGCAGGCTGGCCGGGCTTTAACCCTGCAGGAGCTTAAAAACAAGCTTCGAAGCCAAGATCAGCTAGAGGAGCGGCGCCTGGTATATGATGGTCGGTTCGTGCGTTTAAACGATGCCCGCTGGGCCTTGGTACAGTGGGAGATTGTCCGACAGCTGACCGGGAAAGAGCTCCAGACTGTGTACAAGGAACTAAGGGCGGCCAACCAACCCCTCTCTCTGGAAGAGCTAGCTCGGCGGGTAATGAGGATGGCTGTTGATTTATCCAGCCTTCGCAAGGCTTTGGTTGACGATCCTCGGTTTGCTTGGGTGGGCGGCGATTACTGGTTCCTTAAGGATCAGCTCCCCCAGTGGGTTGCCAAGGAATCGGATGAAGGGGAAGTATTTGCTGACGTGTGGGAAGCGGAAATGATAGCCTTGCAGGAAGCCGAGCTAATGCTGATTCTCAACGATACCGATCCTTCCCGGCGTACATATATTCTTTCTTCCGAGGACCTTAAGACGGGGAGTTTACGGATCACTAAGCGTCTGGAGCGATTGTTTTCGGGATTGCCGCCGGTGGCTTGGCTTACCTTTTTCGACGGAGAGAGGCGAATCAATGCTTGGTATCACCAGGAGGCCCGCCGGATATTCGACTTAAGCCAATGGTTTGCCGAACGGGGGTTGGAGCCGGGTCGCAAGCTTCGCTTTCAACGTTTACCGGAAAGCTGCTGTTACGATTTGGTAGTCACCGATGAGCGCTGCACCGAGGTATACATTGAGGCGCAACGGCTGAAGGAGCTAGATCAGCTGCGTAGCCGCGAGAAAGAAGAAAAGCTTTCGCTGGAGGAGATAGTTACCGCTGTTCTCCGGCTATTTCCGGACGGGCTTTCCACTGAACAGATTTGCCGCTTGGTGGGAAGTATGCGCCCAGTGGATGTATCGGCTCTGCTCTCCACTTTGGATAGCTTTCCGTTCTTTGAGGAGACGGCTGATGGCAATTGGCGTTTCAACGAGAGCATGCGGCTGACCTATGATTCCATGGAACAAAAGGTCAGGGCGGTGCAGGCCATGTTGGCCAAGGCCAAGGAAGAGACAGCTGCCTACGCTGAGGAAGCTAGACTACTTTTAGAGGAAAAGGAAGGGCTGTCGGAAGAAGTGGCTCGGCTCCGGTCCCACCATCGGGAGGAGGAAGCGCTTTACCAACAACGGATAGCTGAGCTGCTGCAGCAGGTGGAGCGCCTGGAGCGGGAAAACACCAACCTGCGTTCAGAATTTGAGCGCCAAGCTGGCTGGCAACAAACGGCAGTGCCGGAACAAGAAAAGCTAAGCCAGGAACTGGAACAGGCGCTGGCGGAGAAGGAAGCGCTGCGCAACCGGGTGGCGCAGCTGGAAAGCCGGGTAATGCAGTTGCAGGGCAGCTTGAACCAAGCCGTGAAGGACGCCCAGAGCGAGCAGGAATTTTGGCGCAAGAAGCTAGACGAAATGCAAAGCCGTTACCAGCAGGTGAACATGGAGAATGAAGGTCTGATTTTGACCATTGAGGAGTTGAGGCGAGAGAGGGCGGAGCTCAGGCGGCAATTAAACCTGCGATTGGTAAGGTGGGCTCTGTGGCTGACCAATCTGTTTCGCCTGCGCCGGCGGAAGGGGCGGGCAAAGTCGGCCTCAACCCCCATGGGCGGCGTCCATTGAGGCACCACCAGCCTAGACCCAGCTGGCCTTCGGGCCGAATCTTTTTTGTGGCAGGAACCCAATCTCCCATCACGTATATTTACTTTAGCATCATATTGTATAACATTGAACCATGGGTTGACTGGTCCGATAACCTCATCAGGCAGGAGCGGGTCGAGCGAACTGGTTACTGTTAGAGGAGGCCTTTTAGTGCTAATAGTTCTTATCAACGGAAGCGCCAGGGAAGGCGGGAACACGGCTGCCCTGTTGGAGGAGGCAGCCAAGATTGCCGAGGAATCCGGCTGCGAGTGCCAAACCATCCACGTGGCCAGCATCTTGAAAAAGGTGAAGGATCCCTTTTGTTCCCAATGCTCGGTTCCTTGCCGGGGAAGCTGCTCCCAAAACAATGCTCTGGGAGAAAGTTTCCAGTTGCTCCGCCGGGCTGATGGTATTATCATGGCTAGCCCGGTGTATTTTGGCACTGTTTCTGGTCAGCTCAAGGCTTATTGGGACAAGACCCGCATTCTCAGGCGCGAAGAAGCGCTGCTCAACGTAGTAGGAGGGGCGGTGGCGGTTGGCGCCAGCCGATTTGGAGGCCAAGAGCAAACCCTCCGGGCTTTGCAGGAGATGATGCTGGTACAGGGAATGACGGTGGTAGGCGATGGCTTTCCGGGTGCCGGTTGTGGCCACCATGGGGTGGGAGCTCAACAGCCCGCCGGAGAGGAACGGTCGGCGCTGAAGGGTGCCCGCATCCTGACCCAAAGGGTGATCCAGGTAGCTCGGGCTACCCAGGAGCTGCGTCAGGGCCGTGGCAAGGGGGCGGACCTTTGGGGTAACTAGCTGTATCCGGGAGCAGATTGAGGCCAGCGAGGCCCAGTTCCTCTGCGAACGAGCCACGCTGAGCGCCCATACTCGGGGGCGCCTGATCCCTGAGCCACCTTGTCCTATACGCACCGAGTTCCAGCGCGACCGGGATCGGATAATACATTCCAAGGCCTTCCGGCGGCTTAAGCATAAGACCCAGGTGTTTATCGCTCCGGAGGGAGATCATTACCGTACCCGGCTCACCCATACCCTGGAAGTGGCGCAAATTGCCCGGACCGTAGCCCGGGCCTTAAGGTTAAACGAAGACCTTACTGAAGCTATTGCCTTGGGGCATGATCTTGGGCATACGCCCTTTGGTCATGCAGGCGAAGAAGTACTTAACCGCATCGTCCCCGGTGGTTTTCGTCATTACGAGCAGAGCTTGCGAGTAGTGGACAAGCTAGAACAGGGACGGGGGCTCAATTTGACTTGGGAAGTGCGGGACGGAATTCTCAACCATACTGGGGATCTTCGACCACAAACTCTGGAGGGTCAGATTGTCCATATTGCCGATCGGGTGGCTTACATCAATCATGACATTGATGATTCCCTTCGGGCCGGCATAATTACCCAGGATGATCTGCCGTCCAGCGCTTTGGCAGTACTGGGGCAGACCACTCGCGAACGCATCAATTCTATGGTTATGGACTTAATTGAAGTGGGGCTAAGTCAGGGAATAATCGGGATGAGTCCGAAAATTCAAGAGGCGACGAACGCCTTGCGGCAATTCTTATTCCAAAAAGTGTACGTTGGTTCCCGGGCCAAGGCTGAGGAGGGAAAGGTCAAGCGGGTAATTGAGCAGCTTTATTACTACTATTTAGAGCATCCCGACGAGATCCCCGGGCCCAACTTAGAAGCAGCCGATCTAGAGGAAAGCCGGGAGCGAAAAGTAGCTGATTATATTGCTGGTATGACCGATCAGTTTGCTATCAACTGTTATGTCCGGCTGTTCATTCCTCGCGGGTTCCCAGTGTGAGTTTTGGCTCCCGGGCAAAAATTTAAGGGAAGAAACCTTTTCTCTCTTCGCTGGTCAGGCTATTCGGGCGCTGACTAGGCGCCCGACAGGAGAATCCAGGTTTCTTCCCTTCATAGTAATTGCCGGTCGCCTAGCATTTTATACTTCCTTTGTTTTTCCTGCGCTAACCCCACCCGCTGCAGCTTAGCCTTGGTCGGGCGTAGGACTCTTGGGGCGAAGCCAGGGAAAAATCATGGTGGCATAGATAACGTACAAGGTACAGCCGCCGATCAGGGCTATGAGGAATAGGGCTAGGGCCTTAACCAAAGCTGAATCCTCCTACCGTGGGTTGCAAGATAGAAAAGTGCCTGTTGTTATTGTCTCTAATTGTCTGGGGTTTATGTCAGGGGACTAAATTTTAGGCGCAGAAATTATGTCGAAGCCGGAAGGAAAGCGCAAAAAGATGGCGAATGAAGGTAACCATTGTTCAGGGTGAGGCTTTGATCCGGACTGGGGGCTATCAGCAGCCAGCAGGATTTACCGGGTCAATGGCGAAAGAATCCGTAGCACAGGATAACCAAAAACATTTACTGGAAATGGGCGGTAGATACTGAATGATGCCGGCGCGGATACCCGACAGTACGGTTCGCGAGATCATAGCCCGGCTGGATATAGTAGAGGTGATAGGGGAATACGTCGAACTAAAGAGACAGGGGCAGAACTACGTGGGGTTGTGCCCTTTCCATAGTGAGAAGACCCCATCTTTTTCTGTCAGCCCTTCCAAGCAAATGTTTTACTGCTTCGGGTGTGGAGTGGGCGGAAATGTGTTGTCCTTTGTCATGAAAAAGGAGAATCTGCCCTTCCGAGAAGCTGTAGAATCCTTGGCGGTTCGAGCTGGGGTGAGGCTACCCGCAACCGTTGGCGCTGCCGCCTTTGAGCGTGAGGGCATCAAAGCCAAACTAGAGCGGATCAACCATGAAGCTGAGCAGTTTTATCACCGCTTACTGACCTCTAGCCCGGCAGCAACCAAGGCGCGCCAATATTTGAAAAAGCGAGGGCTAGGGCCCGAAGCTATTGAGCGCTTCCGGCTGGGGTATGCCCCTCCAGACTGGGATCAGTTGGTTAGGCACCTAAGGCGGCATTATTCGGGGGCAGACCTAGAAAAGGCGGGGTTAGCTGTACCACAGAGACAGGGCGGAGGTTATTACGATCGGTTTCGCGACCGGATCATGTTTCCGATATTGGGATGGAGGGGCGAAGTCATAGGTTTTGGTGGCCGGTCGCTATCCGATGATGCTTTGCCCAAATACCTAAATTCGCCGGAAACTCCACTATTTCACAAGGGAAGGGCGTTGTATGCTCTCAGTTGGGCCAGGGCCTCGATTCGGAGCGAAGGGTACGCAGTTATCGTTGAAGGTTATATGGATGCTTTGGCCTGCCACCAGGCGGGGATTGCCAATGTAGTAGCCTCGCTGGGCACGGCTCTGACTCGGGAGCAAGCCCAGATGCTTAGGCAGGTAACGGAGCGAGTGGTAATTGCTTATGACGGCGATGCTGCTGGGCAGGCGGCTACCCAAAGAGGCTTGGGGCTGTTGGCCGAAGCCGGCCTTGAAGTTCGAGTAGCAACTATGGAAGCGGGGAAAGACCCGGATGATGTTATTCGCAGCCAAGGGGCAGAAGCTTTTCGACAGGCGTTGGCACAAGCCTTGCCCTTAATGGAATACAATCTCAAACGAGCCCAAAGCACATATGATATAAGGAGCCCACAGGGAAAGATCAAGGCGACCCGGGCGCTGCTACCTTACCTAGCCCAAATCGCCAGCCCCTTGGAGAGGGGGGTTTGGATCCGAAGGTGGGCTGAGCTAGCCAGCGTAAATGAGGACGACATTTATCGAGAATTACAGAAGTATCCAGCCCAGATGCATAAAAATGGAACCGGGCTGGATAATAATAGGGATAAAGGGTGGTTCAGGCAAAAAAAGTCGACTTACGAAACAGCAGTCAGGCAAATTCTGTTGGCTGTCATACGTGAGCCACACTTGTGGGGCCGAGTGCAGGAAGTCTTAGGTTCAGCATCCTGGGCCGAAGGCGTTTACGGCCAAATTGCCCAGGCCATTCAAGAAGAATTGTCTTCCGGCGCCACGGAGCTCAACCCAGCAACCCTATTAAATCGCATCAACGATGAGGCAGCCCAGAGAGCTTTGGTAGAGAGCGCTTTTCAAGACCTAGACAACCAGCCCATGGAAGACGTAGTCCAGGGTTTTGACGATTATTTGCGGGTTATCAGGTTAACTAGGACCCGCCAGAGAATTGCGGAGTTAGAGCAGAAAGTCAAATTGGCTGAGAGTGCCAACGACCAGAACCAGCTGAGGACCTTGATCAAGGAGCTAAGCGAGTTGCAAGTTCTGGCCCATACTTTACGAGCTTAGGGCGCTCTACCCGGAAAGGAGGGATAGAATTGAGGGAAGACCTTCTTAAGATGGATAGCGTTAAACAGTTAGTAGATAAAGCTAAAAAGACCAAATCCTTGACTTACAAAGAGATTATGGATGCCCTCCAGGGTGTTGAGCTGAGCGCCGACCAGATAGATGAGCTCTACGAACAGCTGGGGCAAATGGGAATCGAGGTTGGTCCCGACGGGGGGAGCATCCCCGCTTTGGACCGGCCTGATGGTTCCGATGGTGACTTGGATCTCTCCATCCCTGAAGGCGTGGCCATTGATGATCCCGTCCGCATGTACTTGAAGGAGATAGGTAGGGTTCCTTTGCTTACCGCCGAAGAAGAAGTAGAGCTGGCCAAGCGGATGGAGCAGGGTGATGAGGAGGCTAAACGCCGGCTAGTGGAGGCAAATTTGCGCTTGGTGGTTAGCATTGCCAAGCGCTATGTGGGTCGGGGTATGCTCTTCCTGGATCTGATTCAGGAGGGGAACCTGGGATTGATCAAGGCGGTGGAGAAATTTGACTACCGCAAGGGCTACAAGTTTAGCACCTATGCTACTTGGTGGATTCGCCAGTCTATCACCCGAGCTATAGCTGACCAAGCTCGGACCATCCGCATTCCGGTGCATATGGTGGAAACCATCAACAAGTTGGTGAGGGTGCAGAGGGAGCTGTTGCAGGAATTGGGGCGGGATCCCACGCCCGAGGAGATTGCCCAGGAGATGGATATTCCCGAAGACCGGGTGCGGGAGATCATGAAGATTGCCCAGGAGCCGGTATCGCTGGAAACTCCCATTGGTGAGGAAGAAGACAGCCACCTAGGTGATTTCATCGAGGACGAGGAAGCTTTGGCTCCCCCGGAAGCAGCTTCCACCACGCTCTTGAAGGAGCAGCTGGAGGAGGTCCTCGATAGCCTCACTCCCCGTGAAGAGAAAGTGTTGCGGCTGCGCTTTGGGCTGGACGATGGACGCTCGCGCACCCTGGAAGAAGTGGGCCAGGAATTTGGAGTGACCCGGGAAAGGATTAGGCAGATCGAAGCTAAGGCCTTGCGCAAGCTTCGTCATCCTAGCCGTAGCAAGAAGCTTAAGGACTATCTGGAGTAGAACCGGCCCGTCGACTCTTAGCCGAAAGGGGCGACGGGGCGGTTTTAGTTTGGTTTTGGCTTGGGCTAGAGCCAGATAAGCCCCGCCGGTTCTAGCTTTGCTTGCTCGGGCCCGGCTGCCCGGCCAGCCGCAGCGGAGCGGCCGTGCTGTGGCCGCGGTGCCCTTGACTTAAGGGGGCAGTTTAAGCTACCATACTAAGTGACTAAAGAAACCGTGCTGATGTGGCTCAGTGGTAGAGCAGCGCACTCGTAATGCGCAGGTCGAGGGTTCGAATCCCTCCATCAGCTCAGGAAAAAGTAAGGAGTCTCAAGGGTTTGAGGCTCCTTACATTTTTACCCAAATGGCTGACAAGGGGTCTTTGGGGATAATTTGGGGATAGTTTTTCTCCAACGGTATCTTACAGAACCTAATTCCGGCCTACGTTTCTATTGGCAGTGAAGAGCTTGTCCAGTTTGGCTGCGGCCTCCTGGTCTGCACTTCTCAGGGCATGGGCATATATATCTCCGGTGGTGCTGATGCTGGAGTGACCGAGGCGGCGGCTGACGTTCTTCAGGTTTACCCCCTCGGCAATCAGCAGGGTGGCCGAAGTATGGCGGAGGCCGTGAAAAGTAATGTGGGGTAGGTTATGACGTCTGAGAAACTGGGGAAACCATTTGCTAATGGTATCCGGAAACATAGGTTTGCCGTCCCAGGTGGTGAACAGGCGGTTAGAGCCCTGCCATAAATCCCCCACCTTCAGGCGTTCCTCTGTCTGCTGGGCTTTATACTGTTTCAGCAAGGCCATTACGGAGCGGGGAACCGCTATCACCCGTTTTGAGGTTTCGTTCTTCGGTTCTTTGGTGAAAGTGCCTATCCCCGGCACGTACTGGCTGGCCTGGCGGACTTCTATAGTGCCGTTTTCAAAGTCTACGTCCTGCCATTCGAGGCCCATCAGTTCGCCTCTTCTTAACCCTGTAGCAAGGGCTAGAATGACGATTGTTTTGTATTGCAGTGGTTCGCTATCCAGCGCTGTCAGGAGAGCTGCCGTCTGCTTCTCGTCATAGCAAGCGGCTTGCTTTTTCTTGGCCTTCGGTGGCTTGACCTTACTGGCCGGGTTACTGGGGATGATTTCCCAGCCCACGGCATCATTGAAAAGCTTGTTTAAAACCCGGTGATGGTACAGTATCGTTGCTTCGGATAATGCTCCTGTTTTGCCGTCTTCGCGGACACCGTCTTCTTGAAGATTCTTGTAGAACTCCACAAGGTGCAGGGGTTTAATCTTTTCCATTTTTAGGTGCCCCATGGCCTCTACAGCCCGGGCCAAAATCTGCTTATACCGGTGCAGGGTTTTCGGGGCTAGATTTACTTCTCCGTAGTCCCTGACCCACCTTTCCGCGAAATCTTTAAAGGTGAGCTTTGATGGCGCGACATATAAACCTTTTTGCACTTCGGTGACAAACTCGGCCAGCAGCTTTTCCGCCTCCCGCCGGCTCGCCGCCTTGACTGTTTTGGTTTTCTTCACCTGCTTTCCGTCAGGCCCCATACCGCAGCTAACTATCAGGCGCCAGCTATCCTTGCCGCGCTTTTCCAACGACCCGGCCATTAGTTCGAACCCCCTTTTTTTGTTGTGCAAAAACTACTCTCCTATCGCAAAAATCGCAGTACTTTTGGCGGCCATGTTGCGCCCAAAAGAGTTGCCTGCAGCGAGGATTATTACATACCTTAAGATGTCTTTTGATGCAGGGTTTTCCCATAGTCAGGAGGTTGGCCAAATGGAAATATGCTATGTCGAATAAATAACGGGCGCGGAAGCCTAACACATACTTACCGTGTGCGTACTCTATAGTGATGGGTAACTGCTCTAACTGTAAGGTTATTTCATGAGCAAGTTGGTCTTTTGCAATCTCTTCTATCTGCTTACCGGTTTGTTCTTGCCCGGCGATAAAATCAGATAGGATCTTGGTTTTGTTCTTACCGGAATAAAGTGCATACCAAACCTGAAAATGAGTATAGAGCCAGGCTACTCTCCAGCGGAATGTATCCAACTCAATTACCCCAACAGGAAGGTTGATGTAATCCCAAACCATATTCTCCATTGCAGGATGAAGGTTCCCTCGCCCTTCGAGGTATGGCATCCCGAATTTTTTGCAAAACCTCTTTATCCGTTTGTCTGGAATGGCTTGTCTCATTGGGGTTTCATCATCACTCAGAAATGAATGTGGAAGCGGCGGCTGCACTAAATTGACAAAACCAAATAAGACGGCTGGACTGTTATACGCGGCTGGAACACTGCGTTTAACGAAATCGTAGCCGACAAGATATTTCTTCCCTTCATGGTTTTCTATTTCATACCGCTTAAAAAACAAAGGAAAAGACTTCACTGTTTGCAGATCCCCTATGTATTCTCTGAGATCTATGAGCATGTTACCATCACCTGCCTTGACGGAAAATATGACGTAAATGCTGTTCCTTTACGTCATTAATCATACTACAATAACAATAGCAGGTCAAGGGAGGATAGCAACATGGTCAAGACCAGAAACAACGATATTCGGGAAGCGGTAAAGGAAGCCGGCCTTTTCTTGTGGCAGATTGCTGATGCGCTGGGAATTACTGATGCCTATTTCTCCAAGTTGCTCCGGAAAGAACTGCCCCAAGAGAAAAAGGCAACGATTTTTCAGATTATCAAGGAGCTAAAAGAGGGTGAAGCACAATGACCAGCACCATGCCGACCAAAGAAGCTGCTCAATACTTAGGAATTGGCTACTGGAAACTGCTGGAGCTAGCAAAAGCAGGCACGGTGCCCCATA
>JACIYF010000069.1 GCA_014360065.1 Clostridia bacterium
AAATACCCGTACCTCCTCAGGTCAAACTCCTAAATTTTGGCGGTTATTCTATCATTTTGGTGCCGCATACTTCAGGGCAGGGACGTTCCCGGCCACCAAGCGCTATGATATAATCACTCTAACCGATCTAAAGGCACAAAAAAAGGGGGAGGGTAACCGTGCCTCCAAAATCTAAAAAGAAAAAGCTAAATGTCCGGCGAGCCATTCTTCTGGCAGCCATTATACTATGCCTAGTGGTAGTTGGTCTAGGCACCGGCCTGGTAGTGGCTGCAGTCCGTGATATGCCCACTTTCGACCTCGAGGCCATGCAAGCCGATGCCACCGGGTTCCTCTTGGATAAGGACGGCAACGTCTATGAACACATCCACGGCCCTGAGGACCGGGTACCGGTTTCCTTCGACCAGATACCCAAGAACCTTAAGGAAGCATTTCTGGCGGCAGAGGATCACAATTTTTATAACCACGGGGCCATTAGTATAGTGGGTATTGCTCGAGCCGCTCTGGTGAACCTGCGCAGCGGGCGCATCGAGCAAGGCGGCAGCACCATTACTCAGCAACTAGCCAACATGGCTTTTATTGGCCATCACCAGCGCACCTTCGAAAGGAAGATACAGGAAGCCATTCTAGCCTTCCAGCTGGAAAGGAATCTCACTAAAGACCAGATCTTTGAGCAGTATATGAACTGGGCATACTTCGGCCGCGGCGCCTACGGGGTACAGTCTGCCGCCCAAGCGTATTTTGGTAAAGACGTGAAGGACCTAAGCTTGAGCGAATGTGCCTTCCTGGCCGGGCTGGTGAAAAGCCCTGGCACCTTTTCCAAAGACCTGGATGCCGCCATTGCCCGGCGCAACGTGGTCTTGGATTTAATGGCTTCCTACGACTTCATCTCTCCTGAGGCAGCCCAACAGGCCAAAGCCGAAAAGCTAAATTTTGTTGAGGACAAAGATAGTTCAGCTGGCTATAAATATCCTTACTTCAGCGAGTTTGCCATTTCCCAGGCGGAGAAGCTGCTGGAGGCCAACGGCATGGATGCTTCTGAGCTTTTCCGGGCCGGCCTCAAAGTGTATACCACCTTGGATCCCAAGGTCCAACAAGCCATGGAAGATGTTTATGCCAACCCCAACAACTTTCCCCCCAGCAAGAAAGACCGCCTGATTCAAAGCGCCATGGTGGTGCTGGACCCAGCCACCGGCGAGGTTAGGGGAGTAGTAGGCGGACGAGGGAATAAAGTGCAGCGCGGGTTTAATTTCGCCGTCCCGCCGGCCGGCCGCCAGCCCGGGTCAAGCATTAAGCCGGTGGCCGTCTATGCCCCGGCTATTGAGCAAGGCTATGCCCCTGCCACCGTAATCGATGATGTGCCTACCAGTTTCCCCGGATACCGGCCGTCCAACTATGATGGCAAATACCGTGGGCTCATATCCATGCGCGAAGCCATTCAATGGTCGGTGAACGTAGCTGCAGTCAAGATGCTGGATACCATTGGGGTGGATAAGGGGTTCCAGTTCGCTAGGAACCTGGGCCTGCCCCTGAAAAACAGCGACCGCCATTTGGCCATGGCTTTGGGCGGCATTACCACCGGAGTCTCACCCCTGGACATGGCTGCCGCTTATGCCGCCTTTGCCAACAAGGGCATCTATACCGAGCCCCATGCCGTGATCAAAATCGAAGACCGCTATGGCAACGTGATTGCTGAGGCCAAGCCGCAGCGCCGGGCGGTCATGAGCGAACAGACCGCCTATTTGGTCACCGACATGTTGCGGACGGTGGTACAGAGCGGTACCGGTACCCGTGCCCAACTAGGAAGCCGGCCGGTGGCCGGCAAGACTGGCACCACCGAACTGCCTAAGACTCCCGAGTTCCGCGGCAAAAGCGGCATCAAGGACGCTTGGTTTGTGGGTTACACCCCCGAGTTGGTGGGGGCAGTGTGGATGGGATACGAGCCTACCGACCCTGAGCATTACTTGGTAGGCGTAGCCGGCGGCGGCCACCCCGCCCGGATCTGGAAGGCGGTAATGAGCCGGGCCCTAGCAGGGGTACCGGTCCACAACTTCCCCATGCCGGGTGGCCTGGTTTACGCCACCATCGATGCCAAATCCGGACTTCTGCCTAGCCCCTTGACTCCTCAGGAATTTATCCGCAGCGAAATCTTCGCTCAGGGGACTGTCCCTACCCAGATCTCCAACGTCTGGGAGGAAAAGCAGATTTGTGCTGAAAGCGGCAAGCTAGCTACCCCTTATTGCCCCAACGTAATTACCAAGGTATTCTTAAAGCGGCCGGTGCCCTTCACCGGTTCACCCCAGCCTCTGGATGCAGTACTGGAAGCGCCCAAAGAAACCTGTCCGCTGCACGGAGCTGGTTCCACGGTGCAAGTGAAAGTCTGTACCGACCCGCGCCACGGCGGAAAATTGTATCTGGCCAATATCCCCGGTCCCGGGCAGACGGGAGGTTGCCCGCCCGAGATGGTACAGGAGCGCACCTTTACTAAGGGGACTGAACCTACCCAACACTGCCCGCTTCCCGATCACCAGGTTTCTGACTCCACCACCGGCCCTCCTGGAGCTGTGACTTTGGATCTTAAAGCCGATCGCACAGGGAAAACCTCCGTAAAGCTTAACTGGAAAAGCAGCCCCTCTGATTTCTATCTTTACAATATTTACCGGGGAGAAAGCCTGGAGGCTATGGCACCAGTCTTTCCTCAACCCAAGGCCATTCCTAGGCTGCAGTGGACAGATGACCAGGTGCAGCCAGGGAAGACCTACTATTACCAGGTAAAGGCTTACGATCCAGTTTCCGGAGACGAGCTGGCCGCTTCCGACCCGGTCCCGGTGCCAATTCCCTCCAACGGTAAGACCTAGGCCAGCAGGGCTAGCTCGGCTAGCTCCTACCCAGCCGCCCTTTCGCCGCCTCCGGTGCCCTGGAGCTGCCTGCTACCAGCTTTGTCAGGTGGCAGGCACCCTCTGCTGGCAGGCAGGTACTAGAAGTCCAGTCGCGATCCTGGCTCAAGCGACCGCAAATGGCAGGTATCGTTTATGGTCTCGGCAATAAAGAGACGGCGGGCCCGGTCGTAATCGAAAATGTTGATGGCGCAGGTCCCCTGGCGGATGTGCCAGAAATGGCTGTTGTCCAAGCCCAGCATAGCGCAGATTAAGACTTTGAGGATTACCCGGTGGGTGACGATGGCCAGGGTCTCGCCTTCGCGCATCTCGCTCACTAGCTGCTGGAGGCCAGCCAGGCTGCGCTGGCGCACCCCGTCCAGGCCCTCGCCTCCTGGGGCAACAAAGGCTTCAGGCTTGCTTTCCCAAGCGGCGTAGTCCTCGGCATACTGGGATTTAACTTGCTCTAGAGGCATGCCCTGCCACTGGCCGAAATCCATATCATCGAAAGCATCATGGGGTATTACCTCCTGGTCATGGAATTGGGCTATGAGCTGGGCTGTCTCCTTGGCCCGCTGGCGCGGGCTGCAGTAAATGCGAGATAAGGGAGCATCCTTTAAAGCCAAGCCGGCTAGCCGGGCCTGCTCGCGGCCTTCATCGCTGAGGGGTACCTCCACCCTCCCCCGAAAGACGTGCTCACGATTCCAAGCCGTATCCCCATGGCGGACCAAAATAATTCGTTGCATGCTATGTATGCCTCCTCCAAAAAACATATATTTCCAGCTGGGGCGCCAGCTCAAGATGGATTCTCCCGCTGCACCCTACCTGTCCAGCTCCGGGTCTCCTTCGGCCTCCCGGCGCTGTTGGCGATTAGCAAGAAAATTTAAAGTCGCCACCGGAGAAAGCCCATGGAGTATAGAGTAACCCCAGGCCCAGCCGGCCAGGCAACCTCCGGCCGCCATGACATACATGAGCCGGGGGGCAATCCAGGTCGCTGCCCAGCCCCCTAGCATCACCGCCAGCATGTAGGCCACGGTAGTGCTCATGCCCACAAAGGAAAATATCCTCCCTTGCATGGAGTTGGGGGTCTGTTTTTGGAGCAGGGTATTCATCGCCACGTTGCTTACTCCGTTCCCCCACCCACCAATGGCATACCAACCCAGCGCCAGGGCCAGAACTGGGCTGATGCCGGTAAATAGGAGACCCAAAGCATTGAGCAGGAAGCCCCTCAAAAATGCCTGCTCTAGGGACCAGCGCTTGAGCAGCCACGGCGTAAACAGAGAACCAATCAACATCCCCGCGCCCCAAGCGCCGACCAAGAGCCCATATCCTTCCGGCCCAGCCTTCAACACCTTGGTGGTAAACACCACCTCCACCGCATCCAAACTCCCCGCCGTGGCGATCACGATAAACAGGCTGGTGATGACTACCAAGGCAGATTTTTCGGTAGTCAGGTAGCGGAATCCCTGAAGAAGGTTTTCTAGCCAAGGCTCCTCAGGTTTCTCCCCAGCTGCTACCAGCCCTGGGAGCTTTAAGCCCAAAAGCAAAAGCGCTGACCATAGGAAAGAAGCTGCATCCAGCCACAGAGCCAGTTTCCAGCCAGCCGCTGCTACCAAAACCCCTGCCAACGAGGGGCCGATGGCCAAAGTCAAATTGTAGGTAGCTGAAAGCAGCCCATTAGCCCCGGCCAGCTGATCCTCGGCCACGACGTTGGGAATGCTAGCCCTAAGAGCCGGTAGGAAGAAAGCCCCGCCTGCTCCCCCGATAAAGGCCAAGGTATAAATGTAAGGCAAGCTATCGTGCCAAACCAACACCGCCACCGCAGCTACGCGGATGAGATCGCAGGTGATCATGATCCGGCGCCGGTTCCAGCGGTCGCTCACCACCCCGGCCAAAGGGGAAAAAATCACTGTGGGCAGGGTATAGGCCAACAACAGCCCTGCCACCGCCGTGCTGCTCTGGGTAACTTGGTAGACATAAGTCACTAAAGCTATGGAGGCAAACCAATCCCCGAAATTGGACCCGAACTGTCCAATCCAAATGCGCAAGAACTGCCGGTTCCTTAGTAACGCCCAAGTATTGGCGCCCAGCATCGGGACTCCTCCGCAAATCATTTCCCTTCAACTTAGGGGCTGGCCCTCTGCTCCAGAATCCTTTGCGGAGCCACCTAAAGCTCAACCACGGTGACCCCTAAGCCGCCCTCGTTAGGGGCTCCTAGCCGGTAAGCTTTAACCCGCGGGTGTTGGCCCAGGTATTCGCTCACTGCCTGCCGTAGAGCCCCGGTACCCTTGCCGTGAATCAGCACCACCCGCCCCAATCCGGCCAAGATGGCATCGTCCAGGTATTTATCTACCTCGGCCAGAGCCTCTTCTACCCGCTTGCCCCGGAGGTCAATTTGCGAGCCAATGCTGGCCGCCTTGCCTTTGGCAATAGCCCCCAGGCCCTCCGTTTTACCCTCCCCACCGATAGCTGGCGCTGGCTTAGGCCTAATGCCGGACTCGACCCCGGGCTCACCCGCGGCCGGATAAAGGTCTTCCATGGAGGCCGCCACCCGCATGGCCCCGGCCTGGACTATGGCCTGGCCACGATCGCCGTTTATGTCCACCACCACACCCTTTAGCCCCAGGCGGGGAAGATAAACCTGGGAGCCAACTCGCACTTCGGCCAAGGGCTGACCTAGTACTTCTTCCTGGTCGCCAGCAATTTTGTCTTCAACTTCCTCCTCCACGGCCTTAAGCTTGGCCTGTAATGCCGCTAGGCCCCGATCTTTGGCCCGGGCCGCCTCAAGATCTAAAAGCTGGCGGAATTCGCCCAGCATGGCGTTGACCCGCTCCCGGGCTTGGCGGATAGTCTCCTGCCACTCCTCCCGGGCCCGACGGAGGATCTGCTCCCGCCGTTCCTTGATCTCTTGTTCTTGAGCCTGAACCTGAGCCAACCTTTGCTCCGCCTGCCGGCGCAAGGACCGGGCTTCGTTCAGCTCGCGCTCGGCCTGCAACCTTTTGGTCTCAAGGTCCTGGACCAAGTCGCTCACCGCCACCTGCCCCGGACCCAGATACTGCCTCGCTTGTTGCAGCACCCTACTGCTCAGCCCTAGCCGCTGGGCTATTTCCAGAGCATTGCTGCTCCCAGGAGCACCAATGCGAAGCTGATAAGTAGGCTCCAGGGAAGCGACATCGAATTCCACCGCCGCGTTTTCCACCCCGGGAGTTTGGTAGGCATAGATTTTCAGGTCACCATAATGGGTGGTGGCTATCACACGGGTTTGCCGGCTTCTCAGCTCATCCAGGATGGCCGCCCCCAGGGCGGCGCCTTCAGCCGGGTCGGTCCCGGCTCCCAACTCGTCTAAAAGGACCAGGGTATTTTCATCAGACTGCTCGAGGATGTAGATGATGTTCTTCATATGGGAGGAAAAGGTGCTCAACGATTGCTCGATGCTCTGCTCATCGCCAATATCCACCAGAATTTGCTGCCAAATTGGCACTTGGCTCGTATCCTCGGCTGGAATGTGAAGGCCGCACTGGGCCATCAGGCAAAGCAAGCCCACCGTCTTAAGAGCCACCGTCTTCCCGCCAGTATTGGGTCCAGTAATAATCAGGCAAGTAAAATCCCGGCCCACCTCCACCGATATGGGTACCACTTTTCCGCTCAAGAGGGGATGGCGGGCCTGGTCCAGCTTCAGCCTTCCCTCGGTATTTAATTCCGGCGCCACGGCATTCATCCTTTGGCTCAAATGGCCCCGGGCCAAGATCAGGTCCAGCTGCCCCAGGAGCCCCAGGGTAAACCCTATGGCCTCTGAAGCTTTACCCACCTGGCGGCTCAGCTGCCCCAGGATGGCCTCCACCTCATGCCTCTCCGCTGCCTGGGCCGCCCGCAGCTCATTGTTCAGCTCCACCACCGCCATGGGCTCGATGAAGACCGTGGCCCCGCTGGCGGATTGGTCATGGACCAGCCCCGGAACCTGGGACCGATATTCGCTCTTAACCGGCACCACATAGCGTCCAGCTCGGGAGGTGACTATGGGGTCCTGCAGGTAAGGTTGCATTTCCCGGGAATGAATTAGCCCCTCCAGGCAATCGTGAATGCGTTGCTCTAGGACACCAATTCGTCGCCGCCATCGGGCCAGCTCGGGCGAAGCCTCATCTTTTACCCGGCCATCCGGGTCCAGGGCCCGAGCAATTTCTACTTCCAGCGCTTGAAAAGTCTCAATCCGGGCAGCAAGCTTTTCTAGGCGCGGATAGGACTCCTTTAGCCCGGCAAAGAATTCCTTCAGGTGGCGGGCCGCCTGAACTACCTGCCTTACCAGCACTAGCTCCTCGCCCTTTAAGGTGGAACCTAGCTTGACTCGTTCTAAAAGTGGGTGAATATCGGTAATCCCATGGAAGGGTAAAACCGGATGCAAGCGGACCAGCCTGGCTGCTTCGCTGGTCTCCTCCAGCTTGGTCCGTACTGTTTCAATATCAGTGAAAGGCTTAATGCCGGCCGCCAGCTTCTTGCCCAATTCCGTATAGCAGCAGGCTTGAAGCCTGACCAAAACCTTATCAAGTTCTAGCTTTTCCAGGGTGTGTCGGTCCATCCCATCACCTCAAAGCTCCATAAAAATTATAACACGCCCCGGAAATAATGGCCTCGAGTTAACCCTCCCATGGATTCTTGTTCCCAAGCCGCTTCCCGGTTCTGGGCCCATTGGCGGTAGCTGGGGTCCTGGCGGCGGATCCGCTCCAGGGCCTGGCGGTAGACCCGCACCCGCTCGGCTACATACCCAGGCTCCTCCGGCTTGACATCTAGCCGGAGCCAGCTTACCGGCAGCCCCTCGAGTTCGGGCAGGCTCCCAAGCAGGCAAAGCTCTTTAGAATTCAGTAAGTGCAAACGGCAATCGCTATCCGGATATAGAGGAAAGACTAACCCGGTGCGATCCTTAAGCCCGTACCGTCGGCCCCGGCAAGGCAAGGAACAAGCCTTACTGGCGGTCCGCCCTCCCACCAGAGCTCCCACCGGGCAATGCTCGGAGATCATCAGGGTTAACCGGCCGTGTACCACCAACTCCACTTCCACCCCGGCCTCCGTCCTCGGACCCGCCCAACCCGCTGGACCGGCCTTTGGTTCTGCTCCCGGCCGGCTCCAGTGACCCGACCTCAGATAACCTAATCTCTGAGCCAAGTCCAATAGGGAGCGGATCTGGGCCAGATTAAGTTCCACCGACAAGGTTAGGCCCAAAACTCCATTTTCGGCCAGAAGTACCAGCGCTTGAGCATTGAATACGTTCAGAGAATAGTCAGCCCAGATCCTGGTGGCGGGATCAATTTCCCCTTGATCCCGGAGCCGGCGCACCAGCTCCAGGCCTCCCAAGTTCCCGACCATGAAGGTCTTAGCCCCAGCCCGAGACATTTCTACCACGTAGGCGCGGATCTGTTCTGCCTGGGTTTCCCGCCAAATCCGCGGCAGACAGGGCACCACTTCCGCCCCCTGGTCCCGACCCTTGGCTATAGCCTGCTTCTGCTGAGCTCGGGTAAAGGGGGCAAGAGCCCGCAGCTGTTCCCCTCCCAGGTAGATCCGGTTGGCGCCCGCCGCCAGAGCCGCTTCTGCCGCCGCCAGGCTTCCTACCACCACCGCTAGTCCGGGGTAAGTCTGGGTTGGGGTTTGGGCCTGTGCTTGGGCTTGGGCCTGGTCTTGGCCATGGCGGTTAGGGTGAGACCGGGAGGCTCCCAACAGATAACGCAGGTTTTGGAAAAACTTATCCTGGTCCACCGGGCGCCTGGCCTTCGAGACGTAGCTCCGCAATACGCCCTCCACCGCCTGCCGGCGGGCCTGATTAATCTGGCTTACCGGAACCATAATCTCCCCCTCCAGGCGAGCCTGGACCCCAGCCAACCGGAAGGGGGTATCCCCCAGCCGGTCCAGCTGGCGGGCTAGAAATTCTTGAGTGAGGGGATGCTTTTGGGCCGGTTGGGCCACTACCCGGGTAATGCCCTCACCCCGGTGGCCTCTCTCATCTTCAGCCACTAGGGAAAGCGGCTGGCCCGGAGATCCGTAGACTGAAAACCAAAGCCGCGGCCGCCTCTCCTCTAAATTTTCAGTTGAGTGCCTGGCTCTTTCCGCCAGGGCCACATCGTAGGTCTTGAACACTCGGTCGCCCTTTCTAGCCTCGGGGGGAGCCCAGATCCAGACCTTTTCCCCCGGGCCGGCCTGCGGTATGGCCCTTCCATTCTCGGTCAGCATTTCCTTTACCGTAGCTCCGGCCCGGCCACCCCGGCTGATCCAAAACTCGATGCCATCCCCCACCCGCAAGCCATCAGCTAGCACCAGCTCGGCCAAACTTCGCGCCTGGTCCACCGCAGCGATCCGCCCTAGAAATGTCCCCCGGTTGTTGGGCCGCTGGTAGCTCATAAGCTCCCGCCCCGGATTCTCCCGCCAATAGGCGCTGGTAAACAGGCGATTGAAGGCTTGGGCCAATTCCCGCTTTTCTTCTGGTAATACCATGAAATGGTCCGGGCCGGTTGCCAGCCGGTCCAGGGCTTGCCGGTAGATGCGGGTGACGGTAGCCACATATTCGGCTCGCTTCATCCGCCCCTCGATCTTTAAAGCCCGCACTCCCGCTTCTACCAGCTCCGGCAGGTAGCCGATCAAGTTTAAGTCCTTAGTGCTTAAAAGGTGGGGGCCGGGGCTGGCCACTTCTTGGCCGTTTTCGTCCACCAGACGGTATTCCATGCGACAGGGCTGGGCGCAGCGGCCCCGGTTGCCGCTACGCCCGCCCACCAAGGAGCTAAACAAGCACTGACCGGAATAAGAAAAGCAGAGCGCCCCGTGGGCAAAACACTCCACCTCTACCCCCGCCTGCCGGCAAATGATCTCTACCTCTGCCCGGGAAAGCTCCCGGGCCAACACCACCCGCTCCAGGCCCCAGCGGGAGACTAGCTTCGCCCCCCATAAATTGTGAATGGTCATTTGGGTGCTGGCATGAAGGGGGAGGTCAGGCAAAAGGCGGCGAGCCAAGCGGATCAGGCCTAGGTCTTGTACCAGTACCGCGTCAACTCCCATCTGATAAAGCTGGTACATAAAACTTAAGGCTGCTTCCAGTTCCTCATCCCGAATCAAGGTGTTGACGGTGACGTAAACTTTAACGTGGTGGGCGTGGCAAAAGGCCACCGCCCGCGCCAGCTCCTCCAGATCAAAATTGGCCGCCAACTGGCGCGCCGAGAAGGCCTTGCCTCCAAGGTATACGGCATCGGCGCCATTGGCCACAGCTGCCTCTAGCGATTCCCAATCCCCAGCCGGGGCCAAAAGCTCAGGAAGAACCGTAAGCCACCGACTCCCCTTTAGTTTCTACTAGCCGCTCAATTATCCAAGGCGTAACCTCAACCAAGCTCTGAACCCGCCCGCGGGCGGTGAGGTGGTCCCGGCCCACCGCCAGCAGCGGAACCGGGTTCAAGGTGTGATCTTTTACGCTCAAATCCTCAATATTCCCATGGTCGCTGGTAATTATGATCAGGGTCTCTGCCAAATCAGTATGGGCGATCAGGGCACCACAAAAGGCATCTAGTCGCTCCAAAAGCTCCCGGGCTCGGGACAAATCTTGTGCATGGGCAGCCACATCGGTTTGAAAGAACTCAAACAAGGTAAAATCGTAATCCCTGGCTAAGGCCGCTAGATTCGTGCCCGACTGTTCGGGGGTGTAAATGGGCACGTCATACTTCTGTTCCACCAAGAACTGGTTGGTGATGTCCTGGAAAACGGCCTGCCCAGCCAACAAATCCTTGAGGGTCCGCATGGGAAGCTTGGCGCTCAAGGTCATGTAGGTGGAGGCGGAAATAGGAAATTCCTCCAGGTTGGGAGCCTCAACTACAAAGGGGCGAAAGGCGTTGGCGTAAGTAGGGCGCTTGCCCAAGCGCAAGAGCTTCTGGAATATGCTCTCGGTAGCCAAAAGCTGCCGCAGCGAGTGGTCGGGAAAACCGCGCAAATGACGACCAATGTACCGGGAAGCATTTACCCCGGTCCAAAGGGTGCACTGCCCGGTGGCGCTCTGGGGTATACCGGGAACGCCTAGGCTAGCATCGATGGGCAACATCAAGGCCCGATCGGTAATTATGGTCCCGCGATCCCGGTAAAGGTGGTGTCCACCCACCAGAGCATCCCAAGCCGGGGTGCGAGCGCTAACATAGGGGTTAGTTTCAGGGTCCTCAACCCCTAGGCCCCACCCGTCGATAAACACCATAATGGTGCGCATGATCCTTCCCGCCTTCCTTGCGTAGCCAAATGCCAGCACATAACTTACGCTGGTGGCCGCTTTGGCCACTTCATCTTTGGCCACGACCGGCCAGCTATTTAGCTCCAGGACTAACCGTATTTGCTACTTAGGGCGCTCCGGCCCATTTTTTAGAGACATGGGGGTTTCCCCTAAGATAAAAGCGCAACAACCAGTCGGCCGCTTGAGAAATGCCGATCCGGGGCGCAGCTACGATCTCGTCATCACTTACAGTATAGCCAGAATCGCCATAGAAGCCAATTGGCCCCTCGACCACACTAGAACCGTTGAGCTCCTTGGTTATTCCTAAAGCCTGAACTAGCCGCCCGGGACCGCTGGCCAAGAGCCGCTCCTGTTTTACTCGGCGGTGTTTAAACATGATGTCTAAACCTATCAGCGGCTCGAGCGCCCGCAGCAATACAGCTTCTGGCCGGTCGTCACTAGCAGTGGTAACGTTGAAGCAGTAGTGCATACCATAGATCTGGTAAATGTAAGCATAGCCAGCAGGACCAAACATCACTTGATTGCGAGGGGTCAGGCCTCGGGCCGAATGGCAGGCCGGGTCCTCAGGGCCTACGTAGGCCTCGGTCTCCACCACCCTTCCGCCCACCAGGCCTTTCGGCGAGCAATAGATCATCAGTTTGCCCAATAGCTCCCGGGCCACAGTCACCGTGTCCCGAGCAAAAAAGTCCCGGCCCAACCTAACTCCGCTTGTGGGCATCAAGCCAAACCTCAAGGTCGGATAGGTTCCAGGCATTGATCACTTGATCCTTTTCCAGCCACCCCCGCCGCCCGGTAATCACCCCAAAGCGTATGTCTTCTAGGCGGGCCGCGTCATGGGCGTCGGTGTTGATGGCAATTTTTATTCCCAGCTCCTTGGCAGCGCGGACGTATTCACTATTTAGATCCAGCCGGTCCGGAGAAGAATTGATTTCCAGGGCGGTATTGGTCTTTTGGGCCAGTTCCAAGACCCGCTCCATGTCCACCTCGTAGGCCCGCCTCCGGCCCAAAATCCGACCAGTGGGGTGGGCGATAATGTCCACGTGGGGATTTAGCATGGCTTGCTCCAGGCGCTTGGTCATAGAAGCCTGATCCTGTTGAAAGCCGCTGTGGATGGAGGCCACCACTACATCCGCATCCTTCAGCACTTCATCGGGGTAGTCCAGCTGACCGTCCCGGAGAATATCCACCTCGATGCCATGGAGAATCCTAAAACCGTCCAACTCCTGATTTAAGCGCTGGATCTCCTCCTTTTGCTGGTACCATTTTTCTATGCTCAAACCCCCTGCCACTCCCAACGAACGAGAATGATCGGTTATGGCTATGAACTGGTAACCCCGCTCCCTGGCCGCCTCAGCCAACTGCTGAATGCTACTTATCCCGTCGCTCCAATGGCTGTGGATGTGGAGGTCGCCGCAGATATCTCCCTCCTCCAGTAAGCGCGGCAAATCGCCCCGGCTAGCGGCCTCGATTTCTCCTTTGGCCTCCCTCAGCTCGGGCGGAATGTACTGGAGGCCCAGGGCCTGATAAATGGCTGACTCTGAACCCAGGTTCAGGAATTCCTCAAACCCCTCGGAGCCCCGGCGGATGAGGTCACCTCGCCCTTGCTCCCGGGCCAAAGAGACTAAAAGCTGGTAATGGCGCTTGGAGCCCGTAACTCGAAGCCAAGTGGGAACAAACTGATCTTTAGGGACCATCCATAGGTCGGCCTCTAGCCCCACCCAGGTCTGCACCCGGGCCCAGGCCGGCCCCCGCTCTAGGACTTGCTTTACCAAGGGGTGGGAACAAAAGGTATTGATCACTTCACCAGGATGCAGGGCGGCGCCTACCAAATCGATGTCCCCCACCATCTCTACCCCCCGGCGGATGCTACCGCCGGTGGCGATGGCCTGCGCCCCCGGCACCGCTCTTAGGCTCTCCACCAAGTCCTCGGCTGCCGCCAAGCCTATGCCCAGCAACACTTTTCCCCGGAAACCGCGCAAAAGTTCAATTCCGCGCAGGATATTAACCTCAGTTTTGTTGCCCAGGCCGGGAAGGCGGCGAATCTGCTTCTCCTTAGCAGCCCGCTCCAAAGCTTCCAGGTCCTTAATCTGCAAATGGTCGTAAATGGTCTTGATGGTTCTGGGCCCAACCCCAGGTATGGCCAGCATTTCCCGTAGGCTTTCAGGGATCTCCTGCCTCAGATTTTCCAAATAGGCTAGCTTTCCGGTTTCCAAAAGCTCACCTATCTTTTTGGCCAGGGCGCCGCCGATGCCGGGTACCTGGGTGAGCCGCCCCTCCCGGTAAAGGGTGGCTACGTCCTCCCGCAGATGCTCCAGGGCCACCGCCCCCTTGCGATAGGCCCGAACTTTAAAGGGGCTTTCCCCTTTGATTTCCAGAAGGTCGGCGATCTCCTCTAGGAACCAGGCGATCTGGACGTTATTCACCCACTGCCACCATCCCGGATCAGGCGAACCAACTCATCGTATTCCCGCTGCAGCTTGGTTAGTTCATCCAATAAGTTCAACGCAACCAGCATGGTCAGCCGCGAAGGCGGCAGGTTGGGATATTTTTCGGCCGCCTGGGTTAGGCGCTCATCCAACCTTTGAGCCAATGAGGTCAAATAGTCCTCGGGATCAGATCCCTTTAGCTGATAACGCCCTCCGAGGATGGTAACCGTCACCCGGGTCGGTTCAGGAGCCGGCTCTAGGTGTGAGTTTAGGCTTTCCTTTTCAGTTGCCGCCACTGGTTGCGCCCCCTTTTTAAGCTTTACCGCCTAGCTTATGGTTCGCTAATCTTGGGCCAAATCCTCCCTAAAGCCCATCAGCCTTACGGAGCTTGGCCCCTAGGCGCTCCTCCAGCTCCTTGATAACGGCTTCCTCGATCTGATCCACCTCGGCATCGGTGAAGGTACGCTCAGGGTGGCGGTAAACCATCCCTAAGGCCAAGCTCTTATGACCGGCAGGGATCTGGGCGCCCCGGTAGACATCGAAGACGCCCACCGACTCCAAAAACTTGCCCGCCACTTGCCGCACACATTCCTGTACCGCTTCCGCTGGCACCGTTTCCGGCACCACCACCGCCAAGTCCCTCTCTACTCCCGGGAACCTAGGCAAAGGCAAGTAGCGCTTGACCTCGGCGGCGTGGGTTTCTAGGCTCTCCCAATCCAGCTCCCCTACTACTACCCTCTCTTTT
>JACIYF010000070.1 GCA_014360065.1 Clostridia bacterium
GAGCCAAGCTGAAATCGATGCTCTGCTCAAGGCCTTGGCTTCGGGTGAACTAGATGAAAAAGAAAAGGCTTCTGAGCCTCAAGGTGTAAAGGTGTACGATTTTCGCCGTCCCAACAAATTTTCCAAGGATCAGTTACGGACTCTGCAGATGATTCATGGGAATTTTGCTCGCATGGCAAGTAACTTTCTATCGGGGTACTTGCGAGCTAATATCCAGGTAAAGGTAGCAAGTGTCAATCAATTGACTTATGAAGATTTCCTAGTCTCAATACCTACGCCGACGCTCATGACGGTGCTGAAGTTGCAGCCATTAGCGGGACTAGCAGTTTTGGAGACCAACCCTGCCTTTATCTTTCCTATAATTGACCTACTTTTCGGCGGTACTGGCGATATGCCCCAGCGCTTGCGGGAGCTGACTGATATAGAGCTAGGAGTACTCCGCAAGCTCAATACCCGACTGTTGGATAACCTGGCCTATGCATGGTCGGATATTGCGCAGCTTGGACCCCAGATTGAGTCGATGGAGACCAACCCTAGGTTCATTCAGTTGGTTTCTCCCAATGAGACAGTGGCAGTGATAACTTTTAGCACCCAGATTGGAAAAGTTGAAGGTATGGCAAACCTCTGTTGGCCCTATTTGACTTTAGAACCCATAATCGACCGACTGAGTGCCCACTACTGGTTGGCTAGCCAAGGCCGGGAGAATAATTTACAATCTCGGGGATGGATAGAGAAGGAGCTCATGCAGGTACCAGTAGAGCTGGTACTACTTGGAGGTAGTGCAGATGTATCGGTGCGCGATTTCCTCGGTCTGCAGGTAGGCGACGTGATTTCTCTCGACAACATGGTTAGCGAAAACCTGGTCCTTTGTGTAGGCGAACAACCTAAGTTCAAGGTTCAGCCTGGGCGGGTTAAGAATCGGCTGGCCGTCCAAATCATAGACTGGATTGAAGGAAGTGATCAAGTTGGATAGTTTCTTGTCGCAGGAGGAGATCGATGCTTTACTCAACCAAGGCCCTGCTCCTGCCCAGCCCAATGCCGAACCAGAACAGTTACCACCTCAAGCGGCTGATGCTTTGGGTGAAATCGGCAATATGGCCATGGGTTCGGCTGCTACTGCTTTGTCACAGATCTTAGGTCAGCGCGTAGTGATTACTACGCCCAAAGTGCGAACCTGTACCCAATCTGAACTTTACGCTTCGTTCCAAGTACCCTACGTAGTGGTGCAAGTTAATTTCACACATGGCTTAACCGGCATAAATTTGTTTATCCTGGAAACTCATGACGCCATGGTAATTGCTGACTTAATGATGGGAGGGTCGGGGAAAGACCTAGAGGGCCCTCCCAACGAGATTCAGCTGAGCGCTATAGGAGAAGCCATGAACCAAATGATGGGCTCCGCCGCCACTGCCATGTCTACAATTTTTAACCGGGCGGTTAAGATCTCTCCTCCTGAGGTGCAGTTGGTCGATTTCCAAAGCCCAGATTTTACGTCTCCCCTGAATGGTGAAGAAGCTATAGTCGTGGTTGCATTTGATTTGGAAGTCGGCTCGATAATCAAAAGCAAGTTGATGCAGGTGATGCCGATTCGCGTAGCTCGGGAGCAAACTGATTTGCTGTTAGGAGGTAGCCAAGCTCAGGCTTCAGGGGCGGCTTCACCGGAGGTCGCTGTTGGCGAGGAGGCAATAACCGTAGGTAATTTACCAGAGCCCGCTAACGGCGGTAACTCTGCCGGCGCGCATGGCGGTCCGCAGGCTGCGACTCCTAAAAACCTTGACCTCATTTTAGATGTACCGCTAAAGGTATCAGTGGTATTGGGCAAAAGCCAAAGGCCAATCAGAGATGTACTAAATCTGGGGCCTGGATCGATCCTGGAGTTGGACAAACAGGCCGACGATCCAGTACAGGTCTTGGTTAACGGTACCTTGATTGCGGAGGGCGAAGTAGTAGTCATTAACGAGAATTTTGGGGTACGCTTAACCAGCATTCTGAGCCGTGAAGAGCGACTATGTAATCTGCGGCGGTAGTGTATTTGCTGAAAGAAACAGGAAACCTAGGCTCTTACCTAGGTTTTCCTGAGCTGGCTAGTGGCCAGCTGGTGCGTAGCTGGAATATTGTGGCTGCTGAGCCATGGTGCGTTCTGCCCGTTCAATTGCCAAACGGACCAAGTTGCCGCAGTCCCGCGCAGGGACTCCACCCCAGCCTTCGGTGGCTACGATGTGATCAACGCCCAACTCCTTGGCAAACTCCCACTTTAAGGCGTCAGACATTAATCCCCCTCGTCTTCCCACCGTCTAACCTCCTTCCCAGCTACCCACCAGGCTTAGTTTGCGCACAACTGGCCCCGGGTAATCCGGGTTTGGGAAGGAATAAAACGGGTCTTGATCCTCTGGTTAGTGGACCTTAACATTGTCAGCCATATGATTTTGCAGAATGCGAGCGGCCTCAGCGGTGCGTTGTTCGTCGGTGCGGACTGAGACTAAGGTTTTTCCCTCCTTAACATCTTCTTGGTATTGGCGACCCTCCTCTGCAGGAATTCCCCAGTCCACCAAACCGCCTGCGATGCCTCCAGTCGCAGCTCCTGACAGCAATCCAGCTATGGGTCCGGCAGCAATAAGTGGTCCTATGCCAGGTACTACCAGCGCTCCTGCGCCCATCGCCAATCCGGCCAAACCACCCAGAATGCCGCCAGTGGTAACACCGGTGGATATTCCGCCCAACCCAACATTTTCACCCTGATTTTGTCCTTCTTGTTCCTGCTTGGTCAACAGTGATATCTCTCGGTCATAACCACTGGCTCTAAGGGCCTTTACCGCTTCTTCGGCGTTGTTGCGTGATGCGAACACCGCTACTACTGTTTTGGCCACGATACAAACCTCCTATTAATGTGGTTAAGTTTATTATGCCCTGGTAGCTTATGGATATACTAACTAGTCAGGGATGAGTCGGTGCAGCAAGGAGGATAAGCCGTTGACCATTGGTAAAGCCGCCAGGGAGCTTATTAGGTTGAAAAAGGTGTGCGCATTGGCGACCTGGTGGGGCAAGGTATTAGCAGTATTAGAAATAAATATTACGAAGGCCGGGAGCACTGGGTATAATGCAAGTACGCCCAGAACATTTAACAATACGTGTGACAGGGCCACTTGCCGAGCCTTGGTGCCGCCACCAAGACTAGCTATTACAGCAGTAACACAGGTGCCAATATTGCCACCCAGAACTAAACTTACTGCCGTTGGGAGGCTTAATAAGGCTTGCGTTGACAGGGTTACTACAGCTGCGGTAACAACAGTGCTGGACTGAACCAACGCCGAAGCTATAGCGCCAATGGCGATAGCGTGCCACGCGCTTTCTTCAGCGGCTGTCAGGTAAGCTTGGAACCATGGTAAAGTGCTTATGTGCAGAGCAGCTTGAGCCATCAAATCAAGCCCATAAAGGATTAATCCAAAGGAGCCTAGGGCCACGCCAAGCATCTTAATTTTGGGGCTGCCAAGGAGGACTAATCCCAATCCAGCAAGAATTACAAAGCTACTAAAATGCCACCAATTGAGTGCCAACAGCTGGATGGTGAAAGTAGTTCCAACGTTGGCGCCCAGGACTATACTCAAAGCTTGGTGGAGGGAAATGACTCCCGAGTCGGCCAACCCTATGGCCATGACGCTAACCGCGCTACTAGACTGAATCAGTGCAGTCAGCACAGTGGAGGTTATGGCACCAGTGACGGGATTAGCGGTGAGCAGGTTTACTGCGGATGCAAGCCAAGATCTGGAAGTAGCCTCTAGGCTACCCCGAAGACTTCTCGTTCCTATCAACAGGAATCCGAAACCTGCTAAAAAGGACAAATAAACAGTGCATGACATAGCTTATCCTCCCATAAGTGGTATATGTTGGCAAGAAAGGTACAAGAACTATGATTGATCTGCATGTCCATGTATTGGGTGAAGGAGAGTATGGGGATGAAGAGGCGCGTCAGCGTTTCCTGGAGTTTCAAAGAAAGGCCCTAAAGAAAGGGGTTCGCTATTTGGGGCTGGCCGAACATACCTATGCTGTTGATAAATGCTTTTATGATATGGTTATGAAAACAAAGCGGGAAAACGGCCTGATAATTCTTTTGGGTACAGAGGCTGATTACGGTGTTAATTCCAATATGGCTTTAAAGCTTGCCAAAAGCGTACCCTTGGATTATATCATAGGATCAGTGCATGAGTTGAACGGGTGGGCTTTTGATCTCGAAACCGAACGGTGGCGGTATGGGCAATGGGACCTAGATGAGCTGTTTAGTTATTATTTTCGCCACGTACAAGAGATGGTATCCCATGGAAATTTTGACATAATTGGACACTTAGACCTGATTAAGAAGTTTAACTTTTTACCGCGAACCCCTATAGCCGATTTGGCTTCACCTTTGCTGGCGGCGATAAGTAAAGTACAGGCTACGGTGGAGGTGAATACCTCCGGATGGTTTAAGCCGGTGGATGATTGCTATCCAGATAATGCAATCCTAAAACGATTGTTCGAATTAAATGTTCCTGTAACTCTTGGCTCTGATGCCCATGAACCTGACGAGGTGGGAAGGGAGTTGGAAAGAGCCAAGGATGAGCTAAAAAGAATCGGCTATACGCGGTTGGCAGTATTCCGCCAGCGCAAGCGATATTTCATTAGTTTATAGTTAGCACCCCTAGATGATGTCAACCTACTTTTCTGCGTGGGGCTCAAGAAAGCTTTGCGAAGAAGGGAATTCCTTGGTCGCAGAGAATAAGATGCTAAGGAGAGGGGGAGGTCAAGTTGACGGCGTACGATAAGGCTCATGAACTAGCGGAAGCGCTAGCGAAGTCGGAAGAATACCGTGCTTATGTGGAAGCCAAACAAAAATTAGAACAAGACAGGGCTAATTCAGCTATGTTAGATGAATTCCGCAAGCATCAGCTGGAACTGCAGATTGCGGAGATTACTGGCCAAGAAATCGACGAAGAAAAAGCGCAGCAATTGGACCACCTCTACCAAATCCTTAGCCTCAACCCAACTATAAACGAATTCTTAAGTGCAGAGTATCGGCTGGCCAGGCTCCTGGCCGACATCCAAAAGATAATTGGAGAGGCGGTAAAAGCGTGGTTTCCGGCCAACCAAGACCGTACCATGAATTAACGATTTATCGATGGTGAGATGCCGTGAAGCCTAAAAAAAAGAGAATGACGAAACAACGGAAGCTGATCTTAGAGGTGCTGCGCAGCACATCCTGTCATCCTACTGCTGATTGGGTATATCAAAGAGCGCGCCAGGTCATGCCAGGCATTAGCCTGGGAACAGTTTATCGAAACTTGCGGGTCCTAGAGGAAACTGGAGAAATCCTCGAACTCAGCTACGGCAGTGGGTTGAGCCGGTTTGATGGTAATCCCAAAAACCATTACCATTTTGTTTGCTTAAGATGTGGGCGCGTGCTAGATGTCTGCCTTGAGGTTAAGGAAGAGTTGGAAAAAGTAGTAGCCAACGAATTGAGCTGTGAGGTTTTTTATCACCGAACCGAGTTTTACGGCGTGTGCAACGAATGCCGCGACAAGAACCAAGCGGAACCAAAGAATAACATTCTCAGCTGATGGTAAAGCTAATGTTAACCTAGGCTGGGGAGTACGACATATATGGGCAAGGTTACCGAGATTGTTCCATGCCAACGTTGCGGAAAAATGGCTCGAAAGTCTAGTCTTCACTTGGTCAGCGAGTTATTTTCGGTGAAAGCTTTGTGTAAGGAATGTTACCAAAAGTACCACCGATCCCAATGGGGATACTGGTAGTCAACCGTTTAGGCAAATATATGGCCATTAAGTTGTTGTTTTTGTTTTTTCGCCTTGTTTTTAAAGCCAGGATGAAATAGGGGGTGGTAAAATCAGCCTTGGAAGGGAGGCCTGTATATGCAGAAGCTAGTGGACTACACTCGAGAGAAGGACAAAAAGGATAGCATGGAAGCCTACCGGAAATGGATTGAGCATCTTACTTGGTTGGGCATCAAGGTGGAGAAGCCTTCGGGACAAAAACTTCGGGTAGCTAGCTCTACTTGGGGTAAATAAAAGCTTAGTAAACTGTAATCTTAAAAGGAGTACTGAGCCAAGGCACCTCATGGGTGCTTTTACTTTTTATTTCATGACACTCTTTTGCTGACTACACTTTGGTTGACACTAAGTGCTGCCTATACTACTATTATGCAAGAAAGCTGTGGAGCGAGGAGGCAGTGGCTATGGCAATTTGGCGGTGTAACTCTTGTGGCTTTGAGAAAGATGCTCGCTGCAAGCCCAAAAAATGCCCTCAGTGTAATTCCAGGGACAGTTTCGCCAAGAAGGAAACAGGCAAGTGAAAACTCCAGCGTACTTAGGTATCGATATAGGTGGAACCAATATTAAGGGGGCAGTAGGAGACTGCCGGGGAACTTTGCTCGCTCGATCGGAGGTACAGACTAAGGCTGAGCTAGGACCTGAAGGAGTTCTCGATCGGGTTGAGGAGTTAGCTTTGGGGATTTTGGAGCAAGCCCATCTCGATCTGGATGATGTAGCCGCGTTAGGCTTAGGCGTACCGGGCCTGATTGATTTCCAGAGGGGAATGGTCATCCATGCCCCTAACCTTCGCTGGGAACAGCTTCGAGTACGTGAACTGTTGGAGTCGCGATTAGGTAGAACAGTATATATAGATAACGATGCTAACTTGGCGGCACTTGGAGAGAAATGGCTAGGCGCGGGAAGGGTTTTCAGAAGCTTTTTAATGGTCACCATAGGAACAGGTATCGGTTCTGGCTTAATCCTCAATGATCAGCTCTACCGAGGTAGTCACGGCTTAGCCCCTGAATTGGGACATATTGTGGTTCGCTCGCAGAATGGGTATCGCTGCAACTGTGGGAGTTGGGGTTGCCTTGAAACCGAGGTAGCTGCTCCTGCAATTGTCAGGCGTGCTAGAGCCTGCGGTGTAGAACCAAAGGCGGACGGCTCATTGGAAGCTCGGGATGTCTTTGCCCGGGCAATCCTTGGCGATGAAAAGTGCCTACTGGTAGTGCAGGAGACCGCAGAGATTCTTGGCACAGCGTTGGCCAACTGCAACCTCATGCTAGATCTGGATGGTATTGTTATCGGTGGTGGAGTAGCCCAGGCCAAAGAACTTCTGCTGAATCAATTAACAGATGTAATAGTTCAGCGTTCACCCTTTTTTTCTGCCCGTGGTTTCAGGCCAAAGGTTGTACTCGCGGAGCTAGGAAATCTTGCTGGGTGCATTGGGGCAATCCGGCTGGCACAAATGGAGAGCAAGTAGAGGCGCTTTGCAAGCCATGAAGAAGCTTAGGGAAAGTCAGCGGGTACGTTACCAACGCCAGTTGGTTATTCCGGAAATTGGCGAGGATGGACAGAAAAGGCTTTTAAACTCGTCGGTGCTAGTGGTTGGAGCCGGGGGGTTGGGTTCTCCAGTAGCTTATTATCTGGCTGCCGCAGGTGTTGGGAAGATTGGATTAATCGATAGCGATCGGGTTGAGCTCTCAAATCTGCAACGGCAGATACTTCATTTTAGCAGCGATTTAGGCATGGCCAAGGTATTATCAGCTCGGTCCAAGCTTGAGAATCTAAACCCGGAGATAGAGGTACTTGCCTACCCAAGGCGACTAGAGACAGTACAAGAGACTCAAGAAATCGTAGCCAAATTTGATGTAATAGTAGGAGCGGTCGACAATTACGAGGCCCGCTACCTTCTTAACGATGCTTGTGTAGCTCAGCGTAAACCTCTCATCGAAGGTGGAGTGCTGCGGTGGGAAGGAATGATAATGACGATTCTTCCTGGCCAAGGACCATGCTATCGCTGCCTATTTCCTGCTCCAATACTGGAAGCAGAGGGAAGGAGGCCAGAGCACGCCGGAGTAATAGGAGTTACTCCGGGGGTAATTGGTACCCTCCAGGCCGCAGAGGCACTAAAGCTTATCATCGGTGCAGGACAGCCGTTAGTGGGGAGGTTGCTGGTATACGATGGCTTAAATGCTAGTTTTAACGAAGTGGAGGTGGCAAGAAACCCCAATTGTCCAGTCTGTGGGGAAATCTAAACTGAACAAATAGGAGAGCGATAACGGTGGACTTTGGGTTTATGGCCACAGGTATTGGTAGCTTACCATATACTGAACCTGAATTGGCCGTGGGCTTGATCTTCAAATACATGCCTAATATTCCTCACTGGCCTCAACTTCCCCGAAGGGGGACTCCTGAGCATTTTGTGCATCAATATCTCAACCCGCTGCTGCGGTTGGGCATACTCGAGGAAGATACCCAAGAGCGGGTAAGCTTCACCTATCAGAGCCAGGGTTGGGAGAATAGGCTTGTGGAATTCTATAACCTGTGGCTCAGTGTAGAAGGAGGCTCACTGGAGGCACTGGAGTTATTTGCTTTACCTGAGGCGGCAGCTCCCGGTTTTTACCGGCTCCGGGAAGAAGTTGAGGGTGGCGCTGAAAATGCCACAATAAGCTACCTTAAAGGTCAGATAGCTGGCCCACTGTCGATGGCCCTTAACCTCAAGGATAACCAAGGTAAACCAGCTTACTACAGCCGGGAATTACGTGACCTGGTGGTCAAGGCAACAGCTTTGCAAGCTCTGTGGCAGGCTACCTCCATGGCCAAGTGGGGGTTTCCTGTGATGATCTTTGTCGATGATCCAGCTATCGGAGCCTATGGTAGTGCCAACTACATAAGTATATCCAGAGCAGATGTTCTTGACGATTTGAAAACTATAAGTAATTTATTAAGACAGACCGGGACCCTAGTTGGGTTGCACTCGTGCGCAAGCATCGATTGGACACTTCCTATTGAAGCAAACTTTTCGATTCTTGCCGTGGACGCATACCATTTTTTCATTCCCTTTAGCGCTTATGCTGCTGCACTCAAAGCTTTTGTAGAGCAAGGAGGAATTATAGCTTGGGGAATTGTTCCTACCTCCGAGGAAGCTTATGCTGAAACCTCAGATACTTTAGTTCGGAAATTAAAAGATGAAATCCAGATTCTGGTTCAACTAGGAATAAGCCAGAGCCCATTGGAGCGTCAATCTCTAATTACTCCTAGCTGTGGGACAGGTGCTTTGCCAGTACCGCTGGCACAACATGTCTATTCATTAACTGCTGACGTATCGAGGCGCTTGCAAATGGCGCTTGCTTGCTGACAGGTACCTTCGCTGGGTGTATAATGTACACGACGTTTAAATCACAAGTGGGGTGAAGTAAGGCGAGGTTGTTTTTCTGTATAGAGTTGCCTCAGAACATAAGGGAACTTTTAACTTCTGTGCAAGCGAAGATAGACCACCCAGGGCTGCCAATCAAGTGGGTTGAACCGTATAATCTGCATATAACTCTTCTTTTTCTAGGTGAGCTTGCACCGCATTACTTGCCGGTGATGGAGACTGCAGTGTTGCCTAGAGTATCAAGGATACCTCCTTATATGGTATCGCTGGACAAGCTTGGGTTTTTCCCTAATTCGCAAAAGCCAAAAGTCATCTGGGTAGGCATTGATGAGGGTCGAGACGATACAATAAAGCTTCACGATATTATTGTTGAAGCCCTAGCTACGGGTGCTATAAGGGGGAAAGCTGAAGGGCACAGGTTTTTCCCTCACATAACTTTGGGTCGTATACGAGAATCAAGACAAGGAAGCTGCAATCGCGGCAGTATCAGACTTCAAACATCGATCCCAAAGACAAGCTTTAAAGTTGATTATGTTACGCTCATGCGAAGTGATTTGACGGCGAAGGGACCCATTTATACGCCGGTGTTCAATGCTCCACTTCTTTCGAAGTAATGGCCACTGAACAATGTAAGGGAACCAAACGTCGACTAGGAGGTTAACAGCGTGTTGGAAAAAGAAAAAGCTTTGGAAATGGCTGTTACTCAAATTGAAAGACAATTTGGCAAGGGAGCCATAATGAAGCTAGGAGAAGCTTCTGCCAAACTTACCGTAGATGTAATTCCTACGGGGTGCCTTTCTCTTGATTTGGCGCTGGGCGTTGGCGGAGTTCCTAGAGGGCGGGTAATTGAGATTTATGGACCTGAATCCTCAGGAAAGACAACAGTAGCACTCCATATTGTAGCTGAGGCCCAAAAAAACCATGGCAACGCTGCCTTTATTGATGCTGAACATGCTTTAGATCCGGTCTATGCTAGAAAGATTGGGGTTGATGTTGACAATCTCTTAATTTCTCAGCCGGACACGGGTGAGCAAGCATTGGAAATAGCCGAGACTCTGGTGAGAAGCGGCGCTGTAGACGTAATTGTTATAGATTCGGTAGCTGCTTTAGTGCCCAGAGCTGAGTTGGAAGGAGAAATGGGTGATTCCTTTGTAGGACTGCAGGCTAGGTTGATGTCTCAGGCTCTCAGGAAACTGACTGGTGCAATCAGTAAATCACAAACGGTGGCGATCTTTATAAATCAACTTCGTGAGAAAGTGGGAATCATGTTTGGTAATCCTGAAGTTACGCCAGGAGGTAGAGCGCTAAAATTTTATGCTTCAGTTCGAATCGAAGTTAAAAAGATTGATACCATAAAAGCCAGTGCAGACGTGGTGGGCAATAGGACTAGGGCCAGGATTGTCAAGAATAAAGTTGCTCCTCCTTTTAAACAAGCTGATTTTGATATCATGTATGGGGAAGGAATCTCAAGAGAGGGAGATGTCATCGACCTGGCAACCGACTTAAAAATAGTGGATAAAAGCGGGGCGTGGTATTCCTATAAGGGGGAAAAACTTGGCCAAGGAAGAGAGAATGCCAAGGAGTTCTTAAAAGAACACCCTGAGATATATAACCAGCTAGCAGAGGACGTAAGAAATGCCGTTTTATCACCACACAAGCCCAAGGCAGAGAGCTAAGAATTGGCGGAAGACAAAGACTGCGTTAGCCACAGCCTGTCGTTATCTCATGCTTCGGGACTATTCAGCGTTTGAGTTGGAAACAAGGTTACAAAAGCGCGGTTTTAGTGGAGAAGAAATAGCTGAAACTGTCCTATTCCTTAAAGAGCAGGGATACGTAAACGACCAGGCTTTTGCTAAGCATTGGCTCCATGATCACATCGCGCATAAACCTTGGGGTCCGTTTCGTCTGGCCCATGAACTAAGAAATAGGGGTATTGATCACGATACTATTAATTCGCTTTTACAAGAAATGTTGCCACCAGATAAAGTTAAAGCAAGGATTCTGGCGGTAGGGTCATCATATTATCGCAAGCATAAGGGGCAATCAGCTTGCCGTGCTGTGGCCAGGTATTTGGCGCGACTGGGCTATGACGCTTCCGACATAGCCCAAGTTTTGGAGAAGCTTTGTGATTCCACATCTGGCCTAGCTTGACAGCATTTTGGGGCCACATTAGAATAATTTCGTAGGAAGAAACTTGGGAAATCAGACTGCCATAGTCTTCTTCAATAGATAGCCGAAGAATTAAAACACTTCGGGTATAGCTCCAACCAATCGGCTTTCACGATAGCAGGTCGCATTGGTGGACAAATGCGAAGGTATTGCCTGCTTAAGAAACATATGGTGGTTTGTAGGATCCGAGTTTCTACTCGGCTTTCTTTTTTTAATGGGTAGATGGGAGGTGACGCTTACGAACGTTTGGATAAATGTTCTCATTGGCATCTTCAGCCTAATCGTAGGATATTATGTTCGCAAGCTGCTGGCAGAAGCCAAAATTGCTTCGGCAGAGGAAATGTCAAGGCGCATCTTGCAGGAAGCTGAAAAAGAAGCGGAGGCCAAGAAAAAAGAAGCCCTTTTAGAAGCAAAAGAAGAATGCCACCAGCTTCGCCTGGAAGCAGAAAAGGAGATACGCGACCGTCGAAATGAAATGCAAAGGTTAGAGCGGCGCATTCTCCAAAAAGAAGAGGCTCTGGACCGCAAAGCTGAGTTGATTGAGAAGAAGGAGCAGGCCCTCCAAGATAAGGAGCAAGAAATTGAAGCAATACGGGAAAATCTGCTTGAAATCAAGCGAGAGCATCTAGCACAGCTTGAAAGGCTATCGGGCTTGAGCTCCGAAGAAGCTAGACAACTACTGTTACGAAATACAGAAAACGAGATTCGCCACGAAGTTGCCTTAATGATAAAAGAAATGGAGTCTGCCGCTCGCGAAGAAGCAGATAGGCGGGCGAAAGAAATAGTGACGCAAGCGATCCAGAGATGTGCAGCCGACTATGTAGCTGAAACTACTGTTTCGGTGGTGCCTCTCCCTAATGACGAGATGAAGGGCAGAATAATTGGCCGGGAAGGTAGAAACATCCGCGCTTTAGAAACCTTAACAGGAGTAGATTTGATTATTGATGATACTCCGGAAGCGGTAATCTTGTCGAGCTTCGATCCCATACGGCGTGAGGTAGCCCGGATAACCTTGGAAAAACTAGTTTTAGACGGAAGGATTCACCCTGGACGGATTGAAGAAATGGTCGAAAAAGCGCAGAAGGAAATCGACCAGAAGATCCGGGAGGAGGGTGAGCAAGCTGCATTTGAATGTGGCATTCATGGACTCCACCCTGAGCTGATTAAGTTACTGGGGAGACTAAAATACCGGACCAGTTACGGACAAAACGTTCTTAAGCACTCGATTGAAGTATCTCACCTAGCAGGGATAATGGCGGCTGAACTCGGCGTCAATGAATCTTTGGCCAAGCGGGCTGGGCTTCTACACGATATTGGTAAGGCCTTAAACAGCGATGTAGAGGGTCCCCATGTGACTGTAGGGGCAGAAATTGCCAAACGATATCGCGAACAACCAGAGGTGGTGAATGCCATTGCTGCCCACCATGGTGATGTAGAATTTAACACCATCGAAGCAGCCTTAGTTCAAGCAGCAGACGCTATATCCGCCGCTCGCCCGGGGGCCCGGCGAGAGACTCTCGAAGCTTATATCCGGCGACTAGAAAAGTTGGAGGAAATTGCCGATTCCTTTGAAGGAGTAGACAAGGCCTACGCTATTCAGGCAGGGCGAGAGATCCGCATCATGGTAAAGCCGGATCGAATTGACGACGCGGAAGCTGCTCAACTAGCGAGGAATATGGTAAAAAGGATTGAACGCGAACTTCAGTACCCGGGCCAGGTCAAAGTGGTAGTGATCCGGGAAACGCGGGCAGTTGAATTCGCTAGGTAAGCAGGGTTATTCAATTCAGCAAGGGGGACCGGTTTTTCGGTCCCCCTTGAATATATCAGCAAATTACCAGGCGAGGGAAAAATTGAGCCCCGTTTATCTTGTTGAAGTGCAGGAATTGGGGAGTAAGCGCAGAAAAGTATAGCGAAATAAACCAACAGTTGCTGGCAGGGGAGCATGGATGGTGATGTAGATGCCTTTAAAAATTCGTACTTCAGAGATTACCGGCGGCGCCGGCCTGCTAATCTCAATTCTCTTAAGCTACCCAGAGGTGGCCGCTGTTAACTATAATCCCCAAGCACAGGTGATTAAGCTAACTTTTGTTTTAAAGCGCCAATTGACCAGCTTTGAAGAAAACCAAATCAAGGCCAGCATTGAGAAACATCTAGATGTGTTCGCCTTTTTGAACAGTAGCCAACTAGTCCCAAATATAGCATCAGTAAATGCTATTTCTGAACAAGGCATAAGCTTGTTTCAAATTGTTCGGGATGTCAACTCTTTATCGCCCGAGGAAATATCATTGATTATTGGGGTTGTGCGCAGACAGTGCCAGGATATGCTTTTGCTTGAAAACCCGACTTCGCACATAGAAGGGGATCTAGTTAAAGAGGAACTAATTGCCAGTATGTTGGAGATGATAGGTAAAGAGGAGCGGCAGAAGAAATTAGTTGCCTTTCGGCACGAGGGTAAAGTTATGGTCTATGATCAGGAAGCTTAACAGGAGGTTAACGTGAATATATTATTTATCGGTGATGTAGTCGGGCGCCCAGGACGGCGAGCAGTAC
>JACIYF010000071.1 GCA_014360065.1 Clostridia bacterium
CCAAGCCACCGGCATGGCCATCTTTTTGGGGCGAAGCACGACCGCGGGCGTTCCCGCCCTGGCCCACCCTTCATTTTGGAATTATGCTGTAATCGTAATCAGCTTAACTGCCGGCACCATGTTTCTAATGTGGATGGGGGAGATGATTACCGAGCGCGGCATCGGCAACGGCATTTCTTTGCTCATCTTTGCTGGTATTGTTTCCCGGTTCCCCAGCATGGGCTACCAGGTAGTACAATACGTGCGCACCGGCGAGGCCAGCATCGTGGCGTTGATTTTCTTCCTGGTTATGGCAGTAGTGGTCATTGGCGGTATCGTAGCCATGAACGAGGGGCAGCGGCGCATCCCGGTACAATATGCTAAGAAGGTGGTCGGCCGGAGGGTTTATGGGGGGCAAAGCACCCACATACCTATGCGGGTGAACCAGGCCGGGGTTATCCCGGTGATCTTTGCCATTTCCATCCTTTTGTTTCCGTCGACCATCAGCACTTGGTTTCCTCACAATGCCTTTATGGCGGCAGTAACCAAGGTCTTTCGGCCCGGGACGGCTTTCTATCTCAGCCTTTACGCGCTGCTGATCATTTTCTTCACCTACTTCTACACGGCAGTGACGTTTAACCCCCGGGATGTTGCTGACAACATCAAGAAGTATGGTGGTTTTATCCCGGGCCTGCGCCCAGGGCGGCCTACGGCTGAGTACATCGAACGAGTATTGTCCAGGATTACCTTGGCCGGGGCAATATTCCTGGCGATAATCGCGCTTTTACCCAATTTTGTTGAGGCCACCACCGGAATGAACATCGCCTTTGGTGGCACCTCGCTCTTGATCGTAGTGGGCGTGGCCCTGGAGACTATGAAGCAGCTGGAGGCGCAGATGCTGATGCGCCATTACAAGGGCTTCCTAAAGTAAGGGCACCGGGCAAGATCACGGGGACTGGACCGGCGTTAGGCCTAGGTGGCTTGGAAGATATTGCTAGGGTATTGCCTCAGGAGTATGAGGCGGAAAAACGGAGGGAAAGTATATGCGGATTCTCTTAATGGGTCCGCCAGGGGCAGGTAAGGGCACCCAGGCGGAGGCCCTGGCTGAGAAACTAGGGGTTCCCCACATCGCCACCGGCGACATCTTTCGCAGCCAGATTGCCGCTGGCACTGCGTTGGGGAAAAAGGCCAAAGAATACACCGAATCTGGCCGGTTAGTTCCCGATGAGGTGACCATCGGCATGGTGAGCGAGCGGCTTAAGGAGTCTGATTGCCAAAGGGGCTTTATCCTGGATGGCTTTCCCCGAACCGTGGCTCAGGCCGAGGCCTTAGATCAGATCCTAGCCCAAGCTGGCCAGAAGCTGGATGCGGCTATTGATATTCGGGTGCCAGACCAAAAAATAATTGAACGCCTAACCGGCAGGCGGGTCTGCCGCCAATGTGGGGTTACCTACCACTTGGTATTTAATCCTCCCCAGCGGCCGGGCATATGCGATGCTTGTGGAGGTGAGCTCTACCAGCGCAGCGACGATAACGAGGCTACGGTTAAGAATCGGCTGGAAGTCTACCGGCGCCAGACGGCGCCCCTGATCGACTATTATCGGGCCAAGGGACTGTTGCGCCCGGTTAACGGCGATGCTCCTATAGACGCCGTACTTTCGGCCATCGAGCAGATTCTAGGGAGAGACGCGGGTTGATCATTCTCAAATCCAGTCGAGAGATTGCGCTTATGCGCGAGGCCGGGCGCCTGGTGGCGCAGACTTTGGAGGTGATTGGTCGGGCCATAAAGCCGGACGTAACCACCGAGGAGCTGGACCAAATTGCCGAGGAGTTTATTACCGGCCACGGGGCTATACCATCCTTCAAAGGATATCGGAGCCGAGGTATGCCGGTGCCGTTTCCGGCCAGCATCTGCGCTTCCATCAACGAGGAAGTGGTACACGGCATACCGAGCTTAAGGAAATTAAAGGATGGGGATATTATTAGTATTGACATCGGCGTTATCCTTAACGGCTACCAAGGGGACGCTGCGGCGACCTTTGCGGTGGGTGATATCGATGATGAGCGGCGGCGACTGCTGGAGGTAACCCAAGAGGCCTTGCGCCGAGGAATCGACCAGGCCCGAAATGGTCACCGCCTGAGCGACATCTCCCATGCTATTCAGACCTATGTAGAGTCGCAAGGCTTCTCGGTGGTACGGGACTTTGTGGGCCACGGCATCGGCAGAGATATGCACGAGGATCCTCAAATCCCTAACTTCGGGCCACCGGGCCGAGGCCCTCGCTTGCGCCCGGGTATGACCTTGGCCATCGAGCCTATGGTCAACATGGGGACTTACGAAGTTATTGTCCGGCCGGACCAGTGGACGGTAGTGACTGCTGATGGGCTCTGCTCAGCTCATTTCGAACACACGGTGGCGGTTACCGATGACGGTCCGGTGATACTAACTGTTCCCTAAGATACCTGGGCCAAGGGGAGGCCTGATGGCCAGGATCGACAAGAGGGTAGCGAGATAGGCAGGTGAGATGGGCGAGGAGGTCGGCACAATTGTTGCAGGTCGGTCAGCTGGTAGTCTCCCGGCAGGGCCGGGACAAGGACCGTCCCTACCTAGTGCTCGGTTTTATTGATAGGTTGTATGTAAACTTGGTGGATGGAGATATTCGCCGCCTCGACCGTCCCAAGCGAAAGAACATCAAGCACCTACAGTTTACGCGCCAGGTGGCAAGGGACATAGCCCAGAGGCTCCAAAACGGGGAAAAAGTCACCAATGCCGATATTCGCCAGGCCATTGCCAGGCTGTTAGCTCAGCTGGCTGAAGAGAAGGAGAAGGCGGCTAAGACCACAAGCGACCCAGCACTCAACCATCAGGCGAATAGGACTTAGTAAGGATGGGCTAGTGCCTGGCTAGGCGGTGCCCCTGGGCGGATTGTCAAATTGAGTGCTGGGGTTTTTGGAGGAGAAGCGAGGGGCCAAGGAGGTCATAAACGCGTATGAGCAACCGTGACGTCATCGAGGTGGAGGGGACAGTTATTGAGCCTTTGCCGAATGCCATGTTCAGGGTAGAGCTGGACAACGGACACCGGGTGCTAGCCCATGTTTCCGGTAAGATTCGCTTGAATTTTATCCGCATTCTTCCCGGAGACCGGGTCACGGTAGAACTGTCTCCCTATGACCTTACTCGAGGACGTATTACCTATCGGTATAAATAATTTGCCCATATATGACCGGAATATTGCTCCTATGGGTACCAAAAGCGCCAGGGGTGGTCTGCTGCTTTTTCCGGCCGGGGCAGAAGGAGGGTTTGCAATGAAAGTCAGGCCTTCGGTCAAGAGGATGTGCGAGAAGTGTAAGGTTATAAGGCGTCATGGCAAGGTCATGGTGATCTGCGAGAATCCTAAGCACAAGCAGGTTCAGGGATAGAGAACAGAGGATGGAGGTGATTGGTTTGGCGCGAATAGCCGGAGTTGACCTGCCTCGTGATAAACGGGTAGAAGTGGCCCTCACCTATATTTACGGGATCGGTAGGTCCTTATCTAATAAGATCCTGGCAGAGACCGGAGTAAACCCCGATACTAGGGTACGGGACCTGACCGAGGAAGAGATAACCAAGCTCAGGGAGAATATCGACCGCAATTATACGGTAGAAGGCGACCTCCGCCGGGAAGTCTCCATGAACATTAAGCGGCTGATCGAGATCGGCTCCTACCGAGGCCTGCGCCACCGGCGCGGACTACCGGTGCGAGGACAGCGAACCAAGACCAACGCTCGCACCCGTAAGGGGCCGCGCAAGACGGTGGGCGTACGGCGGAAGAAGTAGTAGAGGGGGGAAGTAGTTTGGCTAGGAGACCAACTAGAGCTCGCCGCAAGGAAAAGAAGCGGGTAGAAAGCGGCATAGCTCATATTAAGTCCACGTTTAACAATACTATCGTAACTATTACCGATAAACAGGGCAACGCCATTGCCTGGGCTAGCGCTGGTACCCAAGGATTCAAGGGTACGCGCAAGAGTACTCCCTTTGCTGCCCAGATGGCGGCTGAAGCTGCGGCCAAGGAAGCTATGGAATACGGGATGCGAGAAGTGGAGTGCTACGTTAAGGGTCCAGGAGCAGGCAGGGAAGCGGCTATCCGTTCGCTGCAGGTGGCGGGGCTAGAGGTTAATGCTATTAAGGATGTCACCCCCATCCCTCACAACGGTTGCCGGCCTCCCAAGCGCAGGCGAGTATAAGGGGATAAGGAGGTGGCTTGAATGGCAAGGTATAAAGGAGCGGTCTGTCGCCTTTGCCGGCGGGAAGGCATTAAATTGTTCCTCAAAGGTGACCGTTGCTATTCCGATAAATGTACCCTAAACCGCAGGAGTGCTGCCCCTGGCCAACATGGGCAGGGACGGAGGAAGATATCTGAGTATGGCCTGCAGCTTCGGGAAAAGCAAAAGGCCCGACGCATCTACGGCGTGCTAGAACGGCAATTCCGGCGCTATTTTGAGATGGCAGAAAGGCAAAAGGGTATAACCGGTGAAAACCTGCTCCGGTTGCTGGAACGGCGCTTAGACAACGTGGTTTTCCGGCTGGGGTTAGCCAACTCCCGTCCCGAAGCCCGGATTTTAGTTACCCATGGCCATTTTCTGGTGAACGGGCGCCGGGTACAGATACCCTCCTACTTGGTAAAGGTAGGGGATGAAATCCAGGTAAGCGAGAAGAGCAAGCAATCGCCCAAGTTTAAGGAGATCGCAGAGGCCATCGTTCATAGGACGCCCCCGGCTTGGCTGGAGCTAGACAAGGAAGCGCTCAAGGGGCGGGTACTGACTCTCCCTTCTCGCGAGGACATCGATGTGCCCATCGAAGAGCACCTGATCGTCGAGCTCTATTCTAAATAGGGATTAAGGCCCTAGAAGGGAGGAACCTAGGTGCTGGAAATCGAAAAGCCTCGCATCGAGTACGTCGAGAGGAGCCCGGATCAAAGGTACGGTAAGTTTGTCATTGAACCCCTAGAGCGCGGCTACGGCACCACCCTAGGCAACAGTCTAAGGAGGGTGCTTTTATCCTCGCTATCAGGTGCGGCTCCTACTCAGGTCAAGATTGACGGCGTGCTGCACGAGTTTTCCACCATCCCTGGCGTGGTTGAGGATACCACCGAGCTGATTCTCAACCTGAAGGGGCTAGAAGTAAAGCTTTACAGCAACGAGCCCAAGATAATCCGCATCGAAGCCGATAGAGAAGGCGAGGTAAAAGCCAAGGATATCATTGCCGATGCCGAGGTGGAGATTCTCAACCCGGATTTGCACATAGCCACCCTGGAGAAGGGCGGCAGGTTGGCCATGGAAATAACCTTGGAACAAGGGCGGGGCTATGTGCCGGCGGAGAAAAATAAGAAAAACGGAGATCCCATCGGGGTAATACCGGTGGATTCGTTCTTTTCGCCAGTTCGGAAGGTCAATTATGAGGTAGAGAACACTCGCGTAGGCCATGTTACTAACTACGACAAGCTGACCCTTGAAGTTTGGACCAATGGTAGTATCAGCCCCGATGAGGCGGTAAGCGCTTCAGCCAAGATCTTAATGGAGTATTTGCGGTTGTTTGCTGATCTTAGCGATCAAGTCAGCAGCCAGATTGCCATGGTGGATAAGGAAGAAGACAAAAAGACTAGAACCCTAGATATGCCCATTGAGGAGCTGGATCTGTCGGTGCGCTCCTACAACTGCCTGAAGCGGGCTGGGATTAACACCGTGGCGGAGCTAACCCAGCGGACGGAAGAGGACATGATGAAAGTCCGCAACTTGGGTCGCAAGTCCTTGGAGGAAGTGGTGAACAAGCTCGCTGCCTTGGGGCTGTCCCTTAAGGAGTCTGAGGATTAATCACTGAGCTCAAGCTTGCGGGAGCAAGGGGGGATGTGTAATGGCAAGAGGCTACCGAAAGTTAGGGCTATTGTCGGGCCACCGGCGGGCGATGCTCCGCAACTTGGTAACCTCGCTCTTGCGTGAAGAGCGGGTGGTTACTACGACTGCTCGTGCCAAAGAGGTTCGGCGGCTAGCCGACCGGATGATCTCATTGGGCAAGCGAGGCGACCTGCATGCTCGGCGGCAGGCCCTATCCTTCTTATACGACGAGACCACAGTCAAGAAGCTGTTCGACGACCTGGGCAAGCGCTACGGGGGAAGAAATGGCGGTTATACCCGGGTCGTCCAAACTGGGTTCCGGCGGGGCGACGGGGCACCGATGGCCCTGGTGGAGCTGGTAAAGTGAAAGCAATCAAAACTAATAGTATCCGGGTGGGGCCGTAATGAGCGGCCCTTTTTTAGCGCCCGGAGGAGAGGGAAGTTGGAAGTGCTGGTGATGGAGGGCGTGACCTATAGCTACGCGCTACGGGGCGCGAGCGGGGCTGAACGGGTCAAGGCCGGGATGGGACTGACCCAGGCAGCAACTGATCCCGGCGTATTTGATGTCAACCTGACCTTGAGCCCGGGAGAAATGGTAGCAGTGGTAGGGCCCAATGGCTCGGGCAAAAGTACCTTGGCGCGATTGGCGGCTGGACTGCTGGTCCCCCAGAAGGGACGGGTGCAGGTGGATGAACTCGATACCAAGAACCCCTGTCACCGGCTTCTTTTGCGCCAACGGGTAGGAATCCTCTTCTCCTACCCTCCCAGCCAAATTGTGGGCTGCACGGTGGAGGAGGATGTAGCCTTTGGTCCGGAGAATCTTGGGCTTGCACCGGAGATCATTGCAGAGCGGATCGACTGGGCCCTGGAAGCTGTAGGCCTCAGCCGGGAACGCTTTTTAGACCCCCGGCGCCTTTCCGGTGGCCAGCAAGTGAAAGTAGCCCTGGCCGGTATTTTGGCTCTCGGGCCTTCCTATATAATCTTGGATGAGCCCACTGCCATGCTCGATCCCGGGGAGCGAACTAAGATATGGGAGTTGGTTAGGGGGTTCTGCCAAAGCCCGGCCCAGAGTCAGGGCCAAGGCCGAAGCGGCGCTGGGGTGCTGTGGATCACCCACCGGGAGGAGGAAGCCCGAAACTGTGACCGGGCTCTGGTCATGAGCTGTGGCCGCCTGACCGGTACTCGGGCGACCAGCCGCTGAAGGCAAGAAGTCAGGGCAAACCCCAAGTCGAGCGCAACCAGAGCTTGCAGGGACGAGAGAGGCGGAAGTATCGTGACCATCGTTCTAGAGAATGTATATTATCGATATCCGGAAGGCGGATGGCTTTCGCCCGGGCTCCGGCAGGGTGCTACCGGAGCGACCCACAACCCGCAAGGTGCTCAAGGTTCCTGGGTCCTCCAGGAAATCAACCTGAGGATCCCGGAGACGGCCATGACCTTGGTGATTGGTCCCAATGGCTCCGGAAAATCCACCCTTCTCGGTTTAATCGCTGGCCTGGACCAGCCCAACCAGGGCCGGATTTATCTGGAGGCCGGGGAGGCTGATTGGCGCTCGAGGCTAACCATGGGTCTAGTTCTCCAATACCCGGAGAGGCAGCTGTTTGCACCCACCGTCTTTGAAGATATTGCCTTTGGGCCTCGCCAGCACGGGGTCATAGGATCTGAGCTTGAGCAAAGAGTGATGGCAGCCATGACGGCAGTGGGGCTGGACCCAAAACTAGCCGGCCGTTCCCCTTTTTCCTTGAGCAGCGGGGAGAAGAGGCGGGCGGCCTTGGCTGGGGTGCTGGCCCTTGATCCCAAGCTCCTACTCCTGGATGAACCTACCGCCGGCCTAGACCGAGCCGGGCGCCTAGACTTGCTGGCCGTGCTTCGTCGGTGGCGAGGGCAGGGTCGAGGCGTGATTCTAGCTACCCACGACTGGGAGGATTTCCTGCCGGAGGCCGATGGCGTCATCCTCCTCGGTGCGAGCAGGGCCAAGCAGTACAGCCCGCAGGGGCTTAGGGGAGGTGCTTTATGCTTTTGGCCTGAGCAGGTGGATGGGGAAGACTTGGGAAGAAGCTTGCGCTCAGATAGCAAAGCGGGCGAGTCCCAGCCCAAGCTAGGCTTATGGGCCTTGGACCCCCGGGCCAAGCTTCTATTTGCTTTTCTCTTTACACTTGGAGCAGTGGTGGCCCGAGGTTGGAGCCTGCTTGTCCCCCTATCGCTGGGGGTGCTGGCCTGGAGCTTGGGAGTAGCCTCGGGGATTTCCTGGCGCCATGCCTTCCGGTCGCTTCGCCCTCTAGCCTTCATCCTGGTGGCTACTGCGGGTTTGTATTTGTTCTTTACCCCTGGGGCTCCCATTTTCCGGTGGGGGGCAATTACAGTTACCTGGGAAGGATTAATATCCGGCGGCATCCTGATTTTGCGCCTGGGGGTGCTGCTGGCTACCCTAGCCTTGCTAATCCTAACTTCATCGCCCCCTGATTTGGCGGACGGGTTATCGCGGTTGCTTGGGCCGTTAAAGAGGATCGGACTGCCGGTCGAAGAGGTAGCCTTGGCCCTTACCATGGCCATGCGCTTCTTCCCGCAAATCGGGGAGGAGGCGAGCGCCATTTACCAGGCCCAGAGGGCTCGGGGCCTCGACCTTTCTCGAGGGAGCTTAAGGGAGCGAATCCAGAAGCTTTCGGCCCTGGTAGTGCCGCTTCTGGTAGGCGCCTTTCGCCGGGCGGATGAATTGGCTGAAGCCATGGAGGCCCGAGGTTGGCGGGCTGAGGGACGGACTCGTTACCGCCCTTTGCGCTTTGGTAACGCCGACTATGTCACCTTAGGATTGGGTTTGGCGGGCTTAGCGGCGGTGCTATGGCTGCGGGGGCTTTAGGCAGGCTCTGGTTGCCGGCCTGGGCCCTGAATCAGGGCTGGGCTTTGATGAATGGGGGTTTATGGCATGCGCCACTTGAAACTAGTGGTCCAATATGACGGGACCAATTACAACGGCTGGCAGGTGCAGAGGGGACAGCCCCAGAGCCGAACTGTTCAGTGGACCATGCAGGAGGCTCTAGCTGGCCTGACCGGCCAAGATGCGGCTGCCATCCGGCTGATAAGTGCCAGCCGTACCGACGCCGGGGTGCATGCCCGCGGCCAGGTGGTGCTCTGGCGGGTAGATGAGAGCAATTGCCGGATTCCCAGCCAACGGTTGCCTTATGCGCTGAACAGGATCCTACCACCCGACATAGTGGTAAGGAGCGCCTGTGAGGTTGGCCCCGATTTCCACCCCCGCTATTCGGCCACCAGCAAAACTTATAGCTACACTTTTTATCTGGGCCGCTTTCCGGACCCGTTTTGGGACCGCTACGCTTATCACATCCCTTACCAGGTGGATTGCCGGGAGATGGTCCGGGCCTCTACCTACCTCCTGGGCCGCCACGATTGGCGGAGCTTTTGTGCCCAGGGGGGAGCGGCCAAGACTTTTGAACGCACCCTATTCTCGGTGCGGTGGCGGGCCATAGCCCCAGACCTAAGCAGCCAGGTAAGCCTAGGTGAGTATAATCTATCTTCTGGCTCCAACCATGGGCTATCGATGCCAGAGGACAGCTTGCCTGCTGGGGCTGCCGGCCGCAAGCTCCCGTTGACCGAGGAATGGTTGCTTAGATGGGAAGTTAGCGCCGATGGCTTCCTCTACCATATGGTTCGCAACTTGGCCGGCACCTTGCTGGAGGTAGGCCGAGGGGCCATGTCTTCCGAGGGTGTACCTGCCATCATCGCTGCTCGGGACCGTTCCCAGGCTGGCCCCACTGCCCCGGCTCGAGGACTATGCTTAGAGAAGGTCGAGTACCGGGAGCGAGGCTGAATGGCCGAAATGGCTTGACACCGGTGGCTGGTGTCGATAGAATAGCATACGGACTGTGTCAGCCCACTTGGCGCACGCAGGCGGGTGGGGGGCACTTTTATTTGCCTCATGCGGCCAAGCCGCACATCTAGGCAAGGAAAAACCCGGTAGTCGATGCCGGGACGCTGGTCCGGAAGCGACCCAGCACGGCAACTCCTGGACGTAGTAGAGTTTACCTAGGTTAGATAGCGAGGATCAGGTCGTAGCAAACCATGGGTTAAGTGCTGGGCGGAGTGAAAGAACCCGGCTGGAGGAAAATGGTTTTTAGGAGGAGTTTTCATGGAAACTTACATGGCCAAGCCGCAAGAGGTGCAAAGAAAGTGGTACATCATAGATGCCAGCGGCAAGCCCTTGGGGCGGCTAGCTACGGAAGCAGCGCGGATTCTTCGAGGTAAACATAAGCCCGATTTTACTCCCCACGTGGATACGGGTGACCACGTCATCATTATTAACGCTGCCAAGGTCCGGTTAACCGGAAAGAAGCTGGATCAGAAGCACTACACCTACCATACTGGCTATCCGGGCGGGATAAAGTCGATGGCTTACCGGACTCTACTGCGCACCAAGCCGGAAAAAGCGGTTCAGCTAGCCGTATGGGGAATGATCCCTCACAATCGCTTAGGGCGGCAGGCGTTCAAGAAGCTAAAGGTTTATAGCGGAGCTGACCATCCCCACCAGGCGCAGCAGCCTCAAGTTTGGTCGGTGGAAAAAGGGGTGAAGTAATTGGCAGTCAATGTTCAGTATCAGGGGACCGGCAGGCGGAAAAACGCCATTGCCCGCGTGCGCCTTATTCCCGGCTCGGGCAAGGTGATTATCAATGGTAGGCCCATCGAGGAATACTTCGGTCCGGGCATGGAGATTCTTCGCCACCGGGCGCAGGAGCCACTGGTGGCGGTCAAGGCCGAAGGCCAGTATGATGTGGTGGCGCGGGTTGAGGGCGGCGGCGTCAGCGGCCAGGCGGATGCCATTCGCATGGGCGTGGCTCGGGCATTGGTAGATGCCGACGAGAACCTGAGACCAGTTCTACGGCGGCGGGGATACCTGACCAGGGACCCGCGCATGAAGGAACGGCGCAAGTACGGGTTGAAAAAGGCCCGCAAGGCCCCCCAATTCTCCAAGCGGTAGGCCCATCGCCAAACTCCTCCCTGGAGCTTTTGGTACTTTTCCCCCTCCTGTTCACCTGCCCCGGTCTTCCGTCCCATCCAGGCCGACTAGGCTTAAAGGGGCGGGGGCGGTTACGGAAATGGCAGAAAAACGCTCGGGAGCCAATACTGGTTCCCGAGCTTTATTGTGCAACCATCTTTTGGTCAGGTAAGTTTTACCCAAATACAACGAAATAATGGACCCATAGGTGCTTAATCATCTAATCTAAAGTTTATATCATTTGCGTAAGATCCAATCTTAAAATTAGACGGAATCTTTACCCAAGTGGGAAGGATTTCATAACTTTGTGTTTAATATCTCAAGTACAATGGGTTGATCCGTCCCCGGGAGCCGGAACCACAGCCTGACCTGAACCCAGAAAGCGGCAAGCCTTAGGTCAAAGGCGCGGGCGTTGAAAAGTTGTTTGAGGGGGAGTAAACGATGGACCAGTATCCGTGGTATAAGCATTATGAAGTTGGCTTTGGCCCGCCACTGGTATATCCTGAGAACAGCTCGGTGTACGATCTTTTTCAGGAAACGGCCGCCAAATATCCCAACCTTACTGCTACTATTTTTATGGGGGCGCGGATGAGCTTTGCCCAGCTTTCCCAGCAAGTGGATCGTATGGCTGCTGCCCTGGCCCAGCTGGGCATTAAAAAGCAGGATCGGGTGGCGGTGATGTTGCCCAACTGTCCTCAGTACGTGATCAGTTACTTGGCCATTTTGAGGCTGGGGGCGGTGGTGGTACAAGTTAACCCGCTCTATACCGAGCGGGAGGTAGAAAATATCTTGACTGACTCCGGTGCCAAGATTGCCGTGGTCATAGACCTGATGTATCCGCGGGTGGAGAAGATCCGGTCGCAAACCTCCCTAAGCCACGTTATCTTCACCCGGGTATCTGAGTACCTGCCTTTTCCCATTAACTATCTTTATCCTTGGCTGGCCAAGCGTAAGGGCCAGTACCCGCAGATCAAAACCAGCCCGAGTACCATTAATTTCTCCGAGCTTATTCGCAATACATCCGGCTTGCCGCCTAAGGTGCTGATTGATGCCGCAAGCGATGTCGCCGTATTTCAGTATACTGGTGGAACTACCGGAATACCCAAGGCGGCCATGCTTACTCACCGCAACCTAGTAGCCGACACTTACATGTCGCGAGCTATCGTGGGGTCGGCCCTGAAGGAAGGCGAGGAGCGGGTTTTAGCAGTATTGCCCTTCTTTCACTCTTTTGGCCTTACCACCACCTTGAACCTAGCCATAGCTTTTGGTTCCACCCTGATCTGCATCCCTCGATTTGAGGTGAAGGCGGTGTTAAAGGCCATCGATAAGTACCGACCCACTGCCTTTCCCGGGGTTCCCACCATGTATGTGGCTCTCAACAACTACCCGGAGCTGCACCGATATGACATCAAATCTATCCGGGTGATGATTAGCGGGGCGGCAGCCATGCCGGTGGAGGTATTGCGCCAATTTGAGGCCAAGACGGGAGGAGTGATTTGCGAGGGTTACGGTCTCTCTGAAGCCTCGCCGGTAGTCTGTTGCAACCCTTGTGTAGGTGTCCGCAAGCCTGGAAGCATCGGCATTCCCTTGGTGGGTACTGTCTGCCGGGTGGTGGATTTGGAGACGGGGACCCGGGAGCTAGCGCCGGGAGAGGTGGGCGAGCTTATCGTCAAAGGCCCGCAGGTAATGAAGGGTTACTGGAATCGCCCTGAAGATACGGCCCACTCCCTCCGGGATGGCTGGCTTTATACTGGGGATGTGGCCAAGATGGACGAGGACGGCTATTTCTATATTGTCGATCGCAAAAAGGACATGATCATTACCGGCGGTTTCAACGTTTACCCTCGCGAGGTGGAAGAAGTCCTGTATGAGCACCCCAAGATCAAGGAAGCGGCAGTGGTGGGGGTTCCAGATGAATACTCAGGCGAAAGGGTCAAGGCGGTAGTGGTTCCTAAGGAAGGCGAGACCTTGAGCGAGGAAGAAGTAATCCAGTGGTGCCGGCAGAAGCTGACCGGGTACAAGGTGCCACGATTCGTGGAGTTCCGGGATGAATTGCCCCTCAGCTTGGTGGGCAAGGTCTTGCGGAGGGCCCTTAAGGAGGAAGAACAGAACTAGGATGGGCGGTGGGCTTCCCGGCCAATCGGACCTCCATGTCCGTGGCCGGTTTTCCCACCACTCAACCATGCGAAGACCTAACCCTTAGGCACTTACTCTCTGGGCGGGATCGACCCCGCTGTTGGGTTTTTTGTCCCCCAGGTGCCCAGTCACCCTTGCTGAGTCCCGGCTGCCTACCGGTTGAGTGCTGGATTGGCAACAGAGCCTGGCTATCAGGCCTGACTGAATTCATCGCCTGTGTCCATGTTGACTCCTGAGAACGCCATCTATTCCTGTCCCTCCCTTTGTACAGGATTTCACATTATCCCACTAGTCATGCAATTAGAAACTTTCACTAGACAGAACTTAAGGAATTATGCATAATAAAAGTGAATTTTTTGCTTAGGAGGAAGGCTCATGGGCGAAGAATATGTCTGGTACAAGTACTACCAACCTGGGTGGGGTCCACACCTGGA
>JACIYF010000072.1 GCA_014360065.1 Clostridia bacterium
GGCACACACATACTATGAAAACAACCGGCGTAGTGTTACACCGCCAAAAATTTTGGGTGGGGGTTTCAAGGTTTCTGGGCGGGGCTGACTGGGTGGCGGGATCCGGCTAGGCCATTTAAGCAGCCCTTCCTTGATTGTTTGACCAGCTTCCTTTTCTGGCCTCAGTAGCTTTATCAGTGTCTTACCTCCAGCTGAAGGGTGGAGCTAGATAACACATGGGGTAAATGACCGGGGAAGGTTGCTTGCTTTGCTGCCATACGGCAGGATTCCCCTCCCAGGTGCCGAATACTAATGCGAGACAGAGCATTCCTTAGGGATCGCGAGAATCTGGATGGATTCTTAGATACCTCGGCAAGCAAGGCGTGAGCTCGGCTACTGCAAGTTCCACCTCTGGTGACTGGAGAGATTCACGGGCTACTACTTACGAGCTCGTGGGTAGTGACCATTCCTGCCTTCTCGACGTGGGCCAAGATGGGGTCAAATAGGGGGTACAGCATGAGCAGCCAAAAGCTTAGCGGGTCGGCGCTTTTCTACTTGAGTCTCTATTGGTTCTCCATCAATTTTCACTGGGGTGCACTGCTGACGGTGGTGATCCCGGCGGAAGTGCTGCGCTTTGTTGCCGATGCCGAAAAGGCTAAATACCTGGGCCTGGTTTTCTTCGCTGGTGCTTTTATCGCCATGGTCACCCAGCCTATCATCGGAGCCATAAGCGACCGTTCCGGATCCACCTGGGGGAGGCGCCGGCCCTATATTTTGGCTGGTGGCCTGGCCAACTGCTTGGCCCTTTTGGGCATGGCCTACAGCCCCAAGCTATCCTGGTTCGTGGTGGCCTTCCTGCTAGTACAGTTTTTTAACAACGTTAGCGGTTCCGCTTACCAGGCGCTAATCCCGGATCTGGTCCCCGAGGATCAGCGCGGCACTGCCTCAGGGCTAATGGGGGTCATGACCATGCTGGGGACCATTCTCAGCCTGGGGCTGGCCGGAATCATGCTGGGGCAGGGGGCTCGCGTCCTCTTTTACTGGGTGATCGTAGGGATAATGATGGCGGGCATACTGGTGACCATGTTTAAGGTTAAGGAGATCCCTTATCGTTATCAGGAACCCTGGGTATTCCGCCAATTCTTGGCTTCCTTCTGGGTGAGCCCGCGCCAGTTTCCCGATTTTGCTTGGCTTTGGGTTTCCCGGGCTCTGATCATGCTGGGCTTCTATACCCTTCTCAACTTCTTGGAGTACTACCTAAAGGATGTCACCGGATTGGTGAAATTTATAGAGGCTACCACTGGGGTGGGGGCAGCGGTGATGGTGGGAGCAGCGGTGAGCACCTTCTTTTCCGGCTGGTTATCGGACCGGATTGGCCGCCGGATCATTGTCTTTACTGCGGGGATGTTAATGGGCGTGACCGCTCTCACTTTCCTGGCTGGGCCCGCTTATGAAGTGATTCTCGGCGTGGCGGTGGTGTTTGGGATTGGCTACGGGGCCTTCATCAGCGTCGACTGGGCTTTGGCGGTGGACGTCTTGCCATCGGCGCGAAGCGCCGGCAAGGATATGGGACTTTGGGGCATCTCGGTGACGCTGCCGCAGGTGATCGCTCCTTTAATTGGCGGCCAAGTGTTGTACTATTTCCATCCTTGGGGAGGCCACTGGGAATACAAAATCCTCTACCTGATCGCCTTTGCCTACTTCCTGGCCGGTTCCTTGGGGGTATGGAAGATCCGCAAGGCCAAATAGCTGAAGGGGGTTAAGGGGATGGCAGGGTCGGCCAGGGCACCGGTACGGGTGGCGGCAGTGGGATGGCAGCTGGGAGCAAGGGGGGAGGGGGAAGCAGCCGCTGCAGCTGAAGTTGGAGCTGGGACCGGGGCGGGGACCGGAGTGTGGATCGGGGCTGGGGCTGGGGTTGGGGCCGAGGCTGGCCCCAACGCTGGGGCCGGGACCCTGAGAAAAGAGATTGAGGCCAGGTTGCTGGCTGTCAAGGAGGCTGGAGCCCGGCTCGTGGTGCTGCCCGGGTATGCGGGGTCAATCTTGGCCAAGGTGCTAGCGGCAGGAAAAGATCTGGCCGGAACCAACGATGAGGTAGAAGCAACCGGTGCTTCCGTTGGCCAAGGGCCCACTTCGGGTCGCGCCCAGGGCCAGGTCCATGCGGCTGCGGTCGAGCCCATCCGCGATTTAGTAGTTTTCCCTGCCCAGGAAAAAGCGTATTTGGCCTGGGCTTCCGATTGGGCCCGGCGCTTAAGGGGATTCTTGGTGCCGGGGAGCGTGCTGGTAGCCGAAGGGAAAACCATCTATCACCAAGCTTACCTGCTTTCACCCGATGGGGAAGTGCTGGGGCGACAGAGGCAGACCCACCTGCGGGCAGCGGAGAGGGCGCGAGGTCTAGCTGCCGGGGAGGAGCTTTTGGTATTTCCTACTGAGATCGGAAGCATCGGGCTGGTGGTGGGGGGCGATGCCTGGTATCCAGAGGTATCTCGGATTTTGACCTTGCAGGGGGCTGACATCCTGGTGGCCCCGCTGACCCTGCTTATCCCTTACCCTAAGGAGCGGCAGTGGGCGGGGATGTGGCAGGAAGTACAGCAAAACCAGACTTTCGCCATCGAATGCGGCCTGGAGGGCTGCCTGGGAGGGTTGGAATTCCACGCTCAAACCGCGGTTATGGCCCCCTGCGAGATGACTCCGGGGCAGACCGGTTACCTGGGCGACCCAGCCTTAATTTCCGGCCAGATTACAGCCGGCAGGCAGACCGGGATTTTGGGCCCGACCCTGATCTGCGATCTGGATTTTTCTGCTCGCCAAGAGCTCATTGCCAATTATGACATCTTGAGCCTGCTTAACCTCGATCTCTACCGGCGTTACTTTCCCGGCCTATACCGCCTGGTCCTGAGAAACGGGGGAGAGGGGGCGGGCCATGAGTAGTCCTAGCCTGAAGGAGCGCTTGACCCTAGCCCTTTTGCGCGGGCTGTTGCACTGGAAATCTTCTCCGGCCCGGGTACGGCGCTACCTGTCTCGTCAATCCTACCTTCCGGGGCCCAAAGGACAGGAACCAAAATGGGACGGGGTGCGGGAGCCTGGGCTCCCAGAGCGGCCTGGTGCTGGTGCCGGCCAGGCCGGGCGGGGTGCTAACCGGATCCGGGTGGCGGCAGTGCAGATGCGCCTGGAGCTAGCCAAGTCGGCCGAGGATTATGCGGCCAAGATATACGCTTTGACTCGACAGGCGGTTGAGCAAGGAGCCCAGCTAGTGGCCTTTCCTGAAGATTCTGGTACCGGGCTCTTAGAGCTGATCCCCGGCATTGAAGAGATGGCTGCTGGGGCCAACCTGGGCAGCGGCGGCGACATCGGTGGCGGCCTGCAGGTGAAGGACGTGTTTGCCCTGTTAGCTCCTTTTGTGGAACGGGTTTACACCACCACTTTTTCCGAATTGGCCCGGCGCTGGGGCATTTACATTGCTACCGGGAGCGCCATCCTGCTCCGGGATCAAAAAGCCCAAGATGGACAGATAGTAAATCGAGCCTATTTCTTTGGGCCCAAGGGAGAAGTCCTGGGGACCCAAGATAAATGCCACCTATTTCCTATGGAATGTGGCTGGGGGTTGACTCCCGGAAACGATATCAAGGTCTTTCCTACCTCCTGGGGTAAAGTGGCTATCCCTATCTGCATGGATGCCACCTATTTTGAAACCTTCCGCATCGCCTCGCTTTTAGGGGCGGACATAGTGATCATCCCCAGTGCCAACCCGGAAGCCTATAATTTCTGGCGGGAACTGCGGGGGATCTGGCCTCGGGTACAGGAAAGCGAGGTCTATGGAATTAACAGTTTTATGGTAGGTGAGTTTTTGGGCTTGACTCTCACCGGGAGGAGCGGCATCTTTGCCCCCATGGAATTGACTCCTGGGGGCGATGGAGTCTTGGCCCGGGCCCAAAGCCCCACCGAGGAAACGGTGGTGGTGGCCGACTTAGACCTGACCGCCCTGCGCCGGCACCGGGTCAAATCTGGCCTCCGGACTGGCTTCAACCAGGCCCTGTACGAACGCTATTTTCCTGACCTCTACCGGTCGTACTTGGAGCGGCGTTCCACCGGGTAAGGCCAAAGGCTGAGCTTTCAGGCGCTACCCCATGGTGCCAAGCGCACCCAGCTGCTCGGCCTCAATCGCACTTGCTCGAGCGCTCGTTAGCAAGCTGGGCCGGTAGCTCCACCACCCGATCAGCAGCCCAAAGGATGGTCTGGTCGTGGGTAGCCACAATACATGCGACCCCTTTCTCCAGGCATAGCTCCTTCGTTAGCCGGATAACTTCTTGACTGGTTTCCCTATCCAAATTGCCAGTTGGCTCATCGGCTAACACCAGGCCAGGATTATTGATCAAGCTCCTGGCGATGGCTACCCTCTGCTTCTCTCCAAAGCTAAGCAGAATTTGGTGAGTCCCTTGATTTTGACGCGAACCTGGGGTGACTTGCGATGGATAGGTAGCTACCATTTTAGCACTTTAGGGTGGCATAATAGGCACCGTAGGCGCAAGCCCGACACAAGATTAGGCCGTCCTTTTCCACATCCTTGCCGTCCATTATCCGCTCCCCGCACCAGGCGCAAGCCACTACCCGTTCCGGCTTTCCCGGGAGCTCTCCCCGTGGCAACTCCAGGCTCACTGGCGTAAGGCAAAGAAAGTCTTGGGCGGGAAGGCTGAGTACCGCTTGAGCCTGACTCTGTTTGTCCTCGGGATCCCATCCCCGTTCCTGGCAATAGCGAAGGAAATGGTGGTTGAGGCTTTCGGAGATGGAGACCCGAACGGCTTGCTTCATGCCGATCAGCCGGGCTGGATTCTTCGGGTCGGTCCCCGCGGAGCCTCGACCTACACTGCTTGCACAGCTTGTACTGCTTATGTTGAGCGGGTTGCCTGCATTATTTGTACTGCTGATGCTGCCTGTACCACCTGTCTTGCCTGCGTCGACCTTATTGCTGGCGTTGCCGGTATTGGCGCCTACTTCTGGACCTAGCAAAGCAAAGGTAGCCGCCTGCTTACCGTAATCCCTGAGCTTTAAGGTCTTTCGCCCTAAGCGAGCTCCGGTTACCACCGCCACGGCGTCGGCCAGACAGCGGTCATTCTCTACCACTACAATCAGATCCCGGTAGCGGCGCTGGGAAGCGGGCAACAAAGGTAGTCCCAAGTATTCTAGCCCTGCCGCCGCTATTCGCACTCCCAGGCATTGGCCCATACATAGGTGGCCGTGGTAAGCCACGCACTCTTCAAGAAGGGATTGATAACTGGGCTCGGTCATGGATAAACGCTCCTTTCTGGCTCCTGGCCACTGTGGTGTTACCTAACATCGGCACGCAAACCCGGTAAGTGCTGCCGCTGGCAGCGGCTACGCTGAGGATTTTGGTATCTACTTGGTAAAGGGATTTAAGGCTGGCCTCGGTAATCATTGACCCTGGCGGGCCGGCAACTACGGTGCCATGGTTTACCAAAGCCACCTTCTGGGCGCAAATGAAGGCGTGGTTGGGAAAATGAGTAGCCATGATGATGGATAAACCTTGGCTGGCCAGCCCGGCGATTCGCTCCAGCACCCGAACTTGGTTGCCAAAGTCGAGGCTGGAAGTGGGCTCGTCCATGATCAATACTTGGGGCTGTTGGGCTAAAGCCCGAGCGATGAGCACTAGCTGCCGCTCGCCGCCACTGATCTCGGTGTAAACCCTGTCTTCTAGGTAAGAAATGTTGAGGGCGGCCAGGGCTTGGCGAGCAATTTCCACATCTCTCGGCCCTGGCGCTGCCAGGGGGCCCAAGTGGGCGGTACGGCCCATTAACACCACATCCAGGACTTTAAAGGGAAAGGGCGGATGATGGGCCTGGGGAATGTAGCCCATGACCCGGGCCAGCCGGGCCCGGGGCCACGAGCTGATATCCTCTCCATCCAAACAAATCTCTCCAGCCTGCAGCTTCAAGAATCCCAGGATGGCCTTAAGCAGTGTGGTCTTGCCGGAACCGTTGGGCCCCAAAAGGCAGAGAATCTCCCCGGCCTCCACCTCCAGGGAAACATCCTTGATTACCGGATGGCAACCATAGCCAGCCGCTACCTTGCTTAGCTCTAATCTCATGCCCAACCCCTCCGAGCTTGAAAAAGGAGGTAAAGGAAAAAGGGGGCGCCGATGAAGGAGGTCAAGATGCCCAAGGGTATTTCCACCGAAGCCAGGATCCGGGCCAAGTCGTCTACCAAGAGCAGGTAGGCGCTGCCGATGCAAATGGAGGCCGGCAAGAGCTCTCGGTAATTGGGCCCTACCACCATGCGGGCCAGGTGGGGGATAACCAGCCCGATCCAGCCAATCATACCGCTTATGGCCACGGTGGCGCTGGTGACCAAGGTGGAGCAGAGAATGACCACCAGCCGGAGCCGGGCGGTGTCCAGGCCCAGGGCGCGAGCTTCATCCTCCCCCAGGGAGAGAACGTTGAGGCGCCAGCGCAAGAGGTAAAGGGGTACCACGCCCAAAAGCACCGGCCCCAGGGCTGCGTACAGATCTCGGGTAGTGGTGGCGGCCAAGCTGCCCATGAGCCAGAAAGTAATGGCCGGCAGCTTGTCGTAGGGGTCGGCCAGATATTTAAGCAGAGAAGTGGCGGAGGAAAAAAGGGTTCCCATCAGGATCCCGGCCAGGACCAGGACCAAGATGGGATCGTGGCGGATGCGGCTGCTCAAGGTGTAGGTGAGGAAGACCGCCAGTAGGCCAAAGATAAAAGAGGATGCCTGAATGCCTACCACCCCTAGGGAAAAGTAGATGGCCAGGGCGGCACCAAAGCCAGCTCCAGCTGATGCTCCCAGGATATCGGGCGAGACTAGGGGATTCCTGAACATTCCTTGGTAAGCGGCACCAGCCGTTGCCAGGGCCGCTCCCACCAGCATGGCCACCAGCATCCGCGGTAAGCGCACTTGAAACACTACCGTTTCCAGAGTCTCGGGCCAGGTACGATCGATGGGGAATATCTTGGCTGCTAGTAAGGTCAAAAGCTGTCCGGGGGAGATGGAATAGCGCCCCAGGGGAAAGGAGAAAAGAAAGGCCAAAAGCGGTAGCCCCACCAGCAGCCAATGGCGCCACCGACAACTGTGGGCCTGGGCGGCAACGTTGAGCGATGGGATGCTAGTATCCTTGGCCATGGCCATTAGCAGCGACGCCCCTTTATCCCTTCTACCTCTTCCCGAGTTAATTTGACCATCCAGGCGCCTTGCTCAAAGATCTGTAGGGTTGCGCCCTCCTCCACTGCCCGGCGCAACCGCTCAGGCTCCATGACTACCGTTCCTGCCAGGGTATCGATGCCATGCTCAAACAGGATGGGGGCAAGGGGGGTACTGGGACCTACCAGGATCACTCGAGCTTGGCGGCTGAGCTCCAGCAGCCGGGGTAAGGTCTTATTAACCAGGGTGGTGGCGGTAATGAAGACATAATCCTGCTCGGGGAGGACAAACTCACAGGCGGGATCGGGTAAATCCCCGGGGCCGGGCCGGCGCTCGAGAACAGTGAGTTGGCAGACTTGGGCTAAGGGCTCTAAGTTGGGGAAGTGGCCGATGACAGCTACCTTTTTGCCTCTCACCTCATCTTGGTAAGAAGTAAAAGCATTGGCCTGGGGTTGGCTGACCAAGGGTCGTCCACACAGGGCCTCCACTTGGTCGGGCGCATTTAGGACCGAGTTTATGGCCGCCAGCCCCAGGGCTGCCTCATAGTTTTGCCAGGACTTAACGTAGCTGGCCAGCTCGCGGATGGACATGCCCCTTATCCTCCCGGCCAACCGGATGCGGGCGTGCCCTTCCCGGGGGGTCATAGCCAAGCCGGTGGCCCGGGAGGAGCGGACCAGAACCCAGTGCAGGCCAAGGAGGCAATCCTCCACCTGCAAGCCTTCGGGAACCATCTCCAGCAGCTGATCATAAATCTCCCACCTAGCACTTACGTCCACCGTTCCATCTCTCCTCATCCACTGGTTGATGCTTCCGAAACATTTCCCATGCCGGGGCGCTGGCCCCGACCGGATTCCGCTGGCCCCAGCCTATTCAGCCGGGAGTGGCGTAGTTCTGCCGAGGGTGGTCGGGCCCTATTTTCTCACTGCCCCGGCTAAAAGGGCCTCTAACTCTTGGTCTGAGAGCTGGTAGTGATAAAATTTGGCGTAAAAGTCTTTAACCGTTGCTGCCAGATCATATTTGAATATGTCCGGGTAGAGCAAATTGGCTAACCATCTAACTCCAATTAGGCGGTTGACGGAGGGCGGCCGGTCAAACCAATTGAAGGGACCATGGGGGACCTGGTAGACGCGGTGGTTTTTGACCGCCTTCAGGTTTTGCCACTTAGAATCCTTGAGGATAGTTTCGTAAGCGCCCCCTTGGGCTAGGTTCCAGGAGAGGATCACGTCTGGGTTCCAGGATAGCACTTGCTCCATGGAAACCGAGCTCATGCCCATGCCACCCGGGCCCCGCTGGGGTTCAATTTGGGCGACATTGATCCCGCCTACGAAATCCAGCACCTGGGTATGCTGGGAACCGGCGGGATCGGTTTGCAGGCCGCTGGCCCCTTCAGCATAGTAAACCTTCACCTTCTTCTGGTCGGGAATCTGCTTGACCTTGCTGGCAACCTCGGCAATGACATCCCGGCAGTAGGCTGCCAGCTCCTGGGCCCGCGGCTTCACTCCCAGCACATCGCCCATAAACTGGTAGGCTTGGTCCAGTTTGGTCAGTTCCCCGTCCACCATCACCACCGGTATGGAAAGCTGTTTCTCAATCTGATCGGCTTGGGAGCGGGCGGTGTTGTCCATATAGCCCATAGAGATGATAAGATCGGGGTGGACTTTCAAGATTTCCTCGATATTGGCGGTGTTCTTGGCATACCAGCCGCCCAGGTTGGGCAGTTCTTGGTATTGGGGGAGGATAAACTTTTTCTCCACTGGATTGAGCTCGTAGTTCCACCCGGCCAGCTTTTCCGGCGCCAAGGTATAGACCAGAATGGTTCCCACCGGGCTGGTGGCAAAGACCTTGTTGACTTGGGTTGGAACGGTGACCTGGCGACCGGCCATATCGACTAGAGAGCGGGTGGCAGCCGGCTGACCGGAGCTGGAAGGCGGCGGGTTGGCTGCTTTTGGATCGCAGGCGGCTAGGCTAATAGCAAGAAGCAGGGCAAGCAAAAGCAGACTGAGTAACTTAGGGGCTTGGCGTCTGGACATGATTTTAACCTCCTTTTCGAAGTCGGAAGGCGCACCCGTTTCCCGGCACACCCCGTGGGCTCTAGGCCCAGGCCGACCAACCATAAGCCGGCGGTGGCTTTTGGCCAGCTGGTAGGCTGATAGGCTCGGAGATTGATGCTAAGTGCGCTATTCTTTTTTAAGGTTAACGCTATTAAATATTCGCGCTTTCCGAATAGATTCCTGCCTTGCCAAACGATTTCCTAAAAAAATTTTGCGTCGGACTCTCTAATTATCAGGTCCGGCACCAATATAGCATCGCCAAGCGTCATAAAGCCGGGCTGGCATCTTCCCTAGCGCGATACCCGTAAAAAATTACAGTTGCCCCGGGAGCAATCTCTTTTGTGGCTTCTCGACAACGTAAGTAGAAAGAAGGATTCCGCGTTTCCTTGGTAAATAGTAAATACTGGAAACTACAGGGAAGGGCGGGGAGAAAATGCAACTTGATTTGGAGCCAGGCGCCATCCTTATTCTTTCCGTTGGCTTTGGCATTACATATGTGGTGATATCGTTCATAAGGGGCTCGCTGACGTGGAAAGGTGTGCTATTCAACACTGCTTTTTTTGCTTATATGGTGATGCTCTTGGATGTTACCCTTATGCCTCTGCCACTTAGCCGGGAGGCGGTCAGTCCCTACGCCGAGATTAATAACTTTATTCCCTTTGCCAGCATATACGAGACCCTCACCAGGAGCATCAGCTTGCGTATAGCTCTAAGGAACATCTTAGGGAACGTGCTTATGCTTATGCCGTTAGGTATGTTTGCGCCCATTCTGTGGAACCAACGTTCCTTATTCTCTGTTCTTAAGACCACCCTGGGCTTGTCAGTAGCTATTGAGCTGACCCAATATTTTATTGGCTTTCTCTTGCGGCATAACTACCGTAATGTGGATATAGATGACGTTTTTCTGAACACTGTTGGTGCCTTACTGGGCTTTCTGGTATTTAAGCTGCTCTACCCCTGGATACGGGCGGTACTAGACGAATCATCCCAAACCAATACCCATCAATCCCAAGTTTGAATTTGTAACAACTTCCTTTCTACTGTAGACATATTTCCACTTCTCCTGGTACTACACCAGGGGTTTGACCAGCTCCATGGTGCAGAGGGAGGCCCGGCCTGAGACCTCCTATCTGCACCAAGCCTTCTAGCCGAGCCACGTCGGTTACCGTAATCCATGCCAATCCGGGTGGTTCGCTAGCGAGCGGGAGGCTCGAGCAGGAGCTGATACCCGTCCTGGGATTTCTCGACTTTGACGGTATAGCCCTGGCTTTGGGCCAGTCGGGACACATTTTCTTTAGAGACCTTGCTTTCCACCCGGACGGCGATAGATTCCCCTGGGCTTTGCTCCATAGCCTTCTTGGTCTTAACTACCGGTATCGGACAAGAAAAGCCGCGGGCATCAACTTCGATCACGAGATAACCTCCTTCATTGTCAATCATGTTTTTGAGCATCTCGGCCCGGGGTGCTGCCGCCGGCTCCAAACGGCCTCGCCGGCAATCCGTAGGCTTGCCCTCGCCTTTCGATGGGCTTCGTGGCCAATTCGGCTTCCTGTCTCAAGAGGCTCTGTCCTCGGTCCCGCCTCCGGGCCCGGTCTCACTGGCGGCTTGCGTGGCTTACCCAAGCCGCCTTGCGGCAGCACCCCCGGCACGCTGCATTTCTCCAGTCCATCCCTGCTTATACTACTAAGAATCTAGGGCCGAGATGCTAGCGCCAACCCGATAGTCCCTATGCAGAGCCAATGGTTGGCAAGCATTGGGCCAGGGCACCGGGTATCTCCTCGATTATCCGATCAATCCTGGTGGCCGGGGTGGGCCGGGCTCGCTGGCCGGCTGCCCGGTTGGCTTGAGCCGCAAGCCAAGCAGCTGCTTGCGGGGCCAACCCGCCGTGTATCAGAGCTGCTACCATTCCGGTTATGGTATCGCCGGTTCCGCCTATACATTCCAGCACTGGCAGGTCGGGCTCACCGATGGTAGCCAGGATCTGCCCGTCTTTGGCAATATGATCTACTGCTCCCTTGACCAGGAGCACCCGGGCGGCTCCCTTTTGCCGGTAGGCCTGGTCTATCAATTGGGGAACTTGGCCGATGTCAGTGTCGAAGAGGTGCTGGTTGATATAAGCCGGGTGGACCGCCTCAGGATCGGCCAAAAAAGCCATCTCAGTAGCATCGGGGGTAAACACATCAAAAGTGGAAGCCAATCCGGCCGCCTTGGCCGCATACATGGCGCCGGCGTCGGCGACCAGGGTGGGCCGGGCGGACAAGCGATCAATGGCGTCGATTAGCTCTCGCATTAATTGGATGTCTGGCAAGCAGTAATGCAGAGCTAAGACCTGCGGGGTTAGACGCCCCAGATTCTCGATGAGATAGTGGTAGATCTGCCTGCTTCCCTGGCCGGAACCGATGTCGCCGGCCAAGAGCACCTGAGGGGCCTCCAACCCCAGATGCTTACTGGTGACCAAGGCAGCGTTGACCATGGCGGTGGTTCCTTGGGCGCAGGGCAAGGCATGGCCGTCGACCACTAATGATTGGCCGTCAGCGGCTACCGGACCTGTGATCAAGGGAAGGTCGGGCAAGGGCACAGTGCCAACAATAAGGAGCATCTAGTGCCCTCCCTTCCAAAGGGTTTTGGCTTCTTCCCAAGCCCGATCCAGCATCAGGGCGCACAAGGTGAACCCGATGTCCTCGGGGCGCGGAGCCTGGTCCAGCCTCTGTCCTACCAGCTGCAGGTGGAGATAAGGAATATCCGGGCAGCCGCCGCCGGAGGTATTGACGATGACCCCGGTACGCCGGTCAAAGGTTAGTTTCATGTTGCCTACCTTGACCATGGTATAGTCCCCATAATTGGTGATCTTGGGCAAGGATACCAGTTCCCTGCCCCCGCTCCAGGGAACTATATCTACGAACGGCACTTTGGATTTAAGGAGCCGGGCGATGCCGGGCTGCTCGTTTAGATTGATAGCCACCGCCAAATCGCAGCCTTTACGCAGCTCCAGTGGTGGGGCTACCAACTTGCAGGAGTAATGAGCCTCCCTAAGCACTTTTTCGGCTTCGATGGCTTCAGCCACACTGCCGAAGATTACTAGGCCGGCGAGGCCATTGGCACCGCCCCCAGGCGATTCCTGATGCTTCTCCTTCTTTGCCCTGGTTTTTCTGATAGGCCACTTCATCAGGCTGCCTCCCGCATCAAAAAGCCTATGGTGGCGGCAAAGATTAAGCCGACCACTACGGCTATAGGGCCAAACTCACCCGGCCCCTTGGCGCTGGAAGCCAGTAGCCAGTTGTGGGCAAAGGCCGCCCCGGCGATCATGCCGGTGATGGTAATAGCTGCATCGGCGTCTCCCTCCGAAGCCAGTACGGTTTGGCGCAAAGGACAGCCACCCAAAAGGGTGGCGGTGAGGCCGGCCAGCACCATGCCCAGGAAGTTCCACAGGGTATTGGTATGGGCAATGGGCTGATTGGCAAAGCCCACATGGATGGCGCCGGTGGCGGCGTTGACTATCAAGGCC
>JACIYF010000073.1 GCA_014360065.1 Clostridia bacterium
TTAGCTCAAGGGGCTGTTGAAAAACTCCACTTAAAAGCCGACCCTTCTTAGGCTGCCAAGCGGTATAAAAAGGAGTTGGGCAGGGCGAACCAGGCACGCCTTGCCCCTTCGATCTTGGATCCCATTCCGTTAACCTTTGTGAAAATTCCAGAGCCTTGGGGGTCTGGTTCTTGCCCGTGCTTTGACCATGCGCTTTATGTTCTGGGCTGTGGCAGTCATCAGGCACTGTTCTCTAACGTGCTCAAGACCTCTAAACTTAGCCCTCCTTAGTCCGTGGCGTTCTTTGGCTTCCCCAAATATGGTTTCTGGTCCGGTACGCCGCCAGATCGCGGCTTCCCGTGCTTCAGGACGCCTGAGCAGCCCATCGACGTATTCAAACACCCGCACGTCTATATGCCGTTTGATGGTCCGACCCCTCCTCTTGGCGGTGGTGCACCGGGCTTTGTGGGGGCAAACTTTACAATCTTGGGACCTTGCCCGGTACACTTTCATAATCCCCTTATCTATATACCCTTGGTACCGTAAGACTTTCTCATTGGGGCAGATGTAACAGTCGTGCTCCGCGTCATACCGGAACTTCTCTTGGGGCCAGATCTTGGGGTTGCCTTCATGGAAGTTCTTATGCGGGATGAAAGGCTTAACCCCAAGTGCCAGAAGTTCTTTGTAGACGCGGGATTCGCCGTGGGCCTTGTCGCCTGATACGGAACCCGGCCGAAAGCCGAACTTGAACATCTGAAGGAACCAGTACCCTGGCCTCATCGGCGTTGCCCGGGATTACTTCCACACCGGTAACGATCTTGTACAGACTGTCTACGGTAATACACTCTATATAGCCCAGCTTCTTCGGTTGCCCGGGGCGGGCAAATATCCTGGCCTCGGGGTCGGTACGGCTGATGTGGGTGGCGTTGGTTTTCTCTTCTGGCCTTTTTAGTTTGCCCGACCTATCTCTGCCACCATCAGCAAAAACTGAGCTCCTCTGTCGGGTATCCGTACCGTCCGTCGGGGAGGCGCTTGGCTTAAGGGCAACACCTTCATTTGAGCCAGAAGCTACGCCAGGCTCCTTTGGTGCAGTTCTCTGATCGCTCGCCGGGTGTGGCTCCTGCTCTCCCTCTATTCCTACGGGATTTTCCTGCTCCACTTTTTGCATGTACTCTGCCGGGGACATCTCAACTATTCGCCTTGTCACCATCGATTCGTAGGAGGCATTGGCCTGAATAGTGGTACCGTCAAACGAAAGGTGCTTGCCAGCAACCAGACCCTTCGCGATACACTGTCGAACAACCTCATTAAAAATTTCCTGAAACACAGACGTGCCCTTGAAACGGCCATGGCGGACAGGGTGGAATGGTCGGGAATTTCCTCGTCCAGCTCATACCCTATAAATTCTCTAAAAGCCAGGTTGACTGGATCTGCTCCATGAGTTCGCGCTCTGATGTAATGCCGTAAAAATAACCTACAAGTAGGGTCCGGATAAGCACTTCGGGGTCAATGGACGGCCGGCCGGTAGAAGAGTGCAAGTGGGCCACCTTTTTTCGGATGAAGGAGAAGTCGACCGCCTCTTCTACCTGGCGCAGAAAGTGGTCTTCTGGGACAAGGCTGTGCCAGCAACCAAAGAACACGGAGACCTGGCGTGTTTTCCGACCCATCACCGGCCATCACCTCCTCTTTTAAGGGGCGGCCGGTCGGCAAGAACAGAGTGCATTGCATCTTCGACACGCCTTATCCACCGGTAGACGGTTTCGCGGGATAGCCCGTACTGCCTAGCCAAGGAGGCGATGGGCTCTCCTGCTCAGTATCGCTTGACTATTTGAACTCTTCTTTGTACCGGGATGGATTTTCTAGCCATGAGCGTTCCCCCATAATAAGACATCTTATGGGTTTATTATACGATAACATGGCGGTCATATCAACATATGTGTCTCATTATGGTTTCCTCGCTCATGTTTTCCAACAGCCCCTTAAGCTGGTGGAATATAGGCCTCTCGGTAAGGGAGCTTTTCATGGCGCGAAAGGCGTTCTCGACCCGGGTTAAAAGGGAGTAGATGCGCCAGGCCTCTTCGGCGCTGACTGTCGGCGCGGTCGGTTTTTAGGAGGTAGATGCCGTCAAGTTTTTCTGCCACCGCCTTCTTTTCTCCCCTTAATGTCCAGCTGAGTCCAGCTTTGTTGTAGGCGATCTCGTAATACCTGGCCACCCGGGGATAGCACTCTTTTATCCGGCCAATGGACTCAAAGATTTTGTCATCCCGGTTAAGCCGGCCTTTTTCTACCCGCTTTTTAGTTTTCAAAGGTCACAAAGAAGGCGTTTTTCTTGAGTTTCCCTTATGGCTCGGTCCTTGGGAGCGCTCTTCGCTTACTACCAGGACGTAAACTCGGCCGCCGCACTCCTTCTTTTTTACCTCTACCTGGGTCTTCTTTTGATAAGGGTCGATGGCCAAAACAAATCCTTCTCCCTCTTCGAATTCACCAAGCCAGCGGTCGCGCTCGCTCTGCCTTGCGGCTATAACGTAATGGTAGCCACGTCCGGTAATTAGCTATAGGTTCTCCTCGCTTGCCATGCCCCGGTCTACGACTACCGTAACCCCCTCTTTTCTCCCCTGCCTTTTCTCTAAGGCGTCAAGCATCTCCTCTACGGTGGTACCATCAGATCGGTTTCTTTCGAAGACCTCATGCATGATGGGAAAGCCTTCCCTGTCCACCACCAGCCCCACCAGAACTTGTTTTCGGTCCGGTCGCTTATCCCTGGAATATCCCCTGCTCTCCTTGTTCTCTTGACACTGCCCCTCAAAATAGGTAGACGTAAGATCGTAGAGATATGTGGCGCTGTCAAGGTTGAATAGATTCTCTTCCCTTGCCCTAAGCCCCGCCTCGATTTGGGCTCGCGCTGGATACAGCTGGTCAAGGTTGCGGTACAAAGAGTCCTCCGCCAGATTAGAAAAGCTAACACCCATTATGTCTTCGGGGCCGTTGTGTTCACCCAACCGGGCATGCCGTGCTCCGAGGCCGGGCTGATCAGCCTGTTCAGCACCATAACTTTGGTCAAGTGCCGCACCCTTTCCCTGATACCTGCCTCGGCTAAGACCTCTTCCATCCCAAGCCTTGCCCAGAACTGGTTGGCAACGTGGACCGGCCCAGCCTCTCTCGCCTCCTCCACCGCCACCGCGAATTCCGGTAGAAGATGTCGGGGAGCAGGGAAAGCTGAGGGAGATGGAAAAAGCTGGCTGACGCCAATCGATTAGGCAAGCATTTGCTCTACGTATGGCCTAGTCTGTTCGCGCCCGTTGTCAAGTGTTCTTCCAGCAACTTGGCAATAGGATTTCCGTTCGCACCGTCCCTGGGTCCAGAACACCAGGCTCGGTCCAGGCAAGCCAAATCGCCCCAAACCTTGCTCTTATGGTATTATCAGGCCGTGGCCCTGGTGACGGCAAGGGTCTTGGCTACAATATTATCTACAGTCAGCCCGTATTTTGCGGCTAGATCCTTATTTGATCCAGATTCGCCAAATGTATCCATAATGCCAACTCTGATCACTAATGCAGGAATACTTTCAGATAGCAGCTCGGCCACTGCTGAACCCAGACCACCTATGATGCTATGGTTTTCGACTGTTATGATAGCACCAGTATCAAGCGCAGCCTGGTATATTAAATCCTTGTCCAAAGGCTTTAGGGTTGGAATATGTATTACCTTGGCGTCTATCCCTTCTTCTTCTAGAAACTTCGAAGCTTCCAGAACAAGATGTGTAGTATACCCCTGCCCAACAAGACTCACGTCTTTTCCTTCGCGTAGAATAACACCGCTTCCAATCCTAAACTCATACTCCGAATCAAAGAGTACTGGCAACGGATCTCGTGTGGTCCGCAAGTATATAGGTCCATCATGCTCTGCTGCCATCTTAACCATTTGCTTGGCCTCGACCGCATCAGCAGGTTCCATTACAACCATATTAGGCATAGCTCGCATAACTGCAATGTCCATTACCGACTGGTGGGTCTTGCCTGTCTTCCCAGTAAACAGACCGGCATAGGCCCCCATTATCTTTACGTTTAATCTAGGCTGCGCTATCGAAACCCTAATTTGGTCAGTAACTCTCTTTGCTGCGAAGCAAGCGAATGTACTTGTAAAGGGAATGAACCCAAGAGTTGACAACCCTGCGGCTACGCAAACCATGTTTTGTTCCGCTATGCCCATCTGAAAAAAACGCTCCGGAAATACGGCTTCGAATCTGTCCACCCTAGTAGAGCTTCCTAAGTCCGCATCTAGTACTACTATCTCCTCGTTGACCGATCCAACCTCTACCAAAGCATCGGCCACTGCATCTCTGATAGCTATGGCGCCATTCATTAGAATCACCCGCTTCTTCCCAAAGCCTACAGCTCCTGACCATGCTTGCCACGGCAACAACAAGAGGACTTTATTGCGCAAATGGCACCCAAAAACCCCACGGAAGGTTAGCTATAGTAGCAGATGGGACAAAACTCAGCATCAGCTGTCAGAAACTTCTGTTGCTGCTCCTCAATCTGTAAGTCGCACCCACGGCGTTGCTTCCACCTACGCAAAAAGATCTTCAGAAAATGGAGACCAGCTTTCAGCTTTTAGGGAGAATACTTCTGCATCGAGATAATGCTAGGGTGGGCGTCTACCGCTAACTCATTATCGCTTTATTTTCTTCTTGGTCTAGTCCAACAAGCGGTTCTAAAAAAGTCCCGTTTAGTTCCTCGTACACCTGCTGATTTCGGCACTTTAGGCTTGATGTTATGGCGCTAGCTCTCCCATTGCAAGTTGTAGCTGTTTATCACTTATCGCGGCCGAATGCCAGTATACCTGGTTCTCCATAAACGAAACCCCTTTTCCTTTGATTGTGTTCGCCAATATCACTACGGGTCTCGCGGTGTCTGTTGCGTCCCTCATGGCAGAAATGATCTCTCGAAAGTCGTGACCATCTATTTCGGTGACTGCCCATCCAAAGGCTTCCCACTTTGCTCGCGCTGAGGCAATAGGCATAATTTCGCTGACCTTTCCCATCAGCTGCAAGCCGTTCATGTCTACAATCGCAGTCAGATTAGTAGTCCGGTACTTAACGGCCGCCATGGCCGCTTCCCACACTTGGCCTTCTTGTAGTTCTCCGTCACCGAGCAGCACCCATACCCGGAAGTCCTTCTGTTTTAACTTGGCTCCAAGGGCCATTCCTAACCCTACAGACAGCCCCTGACCCAAGGACCCACTGGACATGTCCACCCCAGGCGTTGTCTTCATACATGGGTGACCCTGAAGTCTCGAATCGATCGCATCAAAGGTCAATAGTTCTTCTTCGGGAAAGTAGCCTCTAGCAGCAAGTACGGCGTAAAGTGCTGGTGCCGCATGCCCCTTAGAAAGAATGAAACGATCTCTCTCCTCCCAATTCGGGCTGCAGGGATCTATTCTCATTACTTCGAAATACAAGGCAACCAGTATCTCCACAACCGAGAGGGAACCCCCTGGGTGACCTGCACCAGCTTTGTGAAGCATTTTGACGATGTTTTGTCTAACTCGCCTAGCTACTTTTTGAAGATGACTTATCTCGGCATTATTCACCTGAATCACCTCTTTCCCAAGCTCAATGCAGGTCTGCCCGGTACCTAGCCCCTCTTGCTAATATCCTCTGTTGACAACGCATTTTACCGAGCAGCCTTCCCTGTCTCTTCTCTGCAAGTTGAAACACCCCACAAGAGAGGTCGCTCGGCCGCAACGAGGACACTTGCCGGTTGGTATAAGAGCAAGAGACTTTTTCTGGGCCTTTTCCGCCACTTCATGCTCTACCATCCCGGCATTTCGTAGCCCCAGCCCAACGTCTTCTCGCACGTAGCATACACGCCTTTCAACAGAAAACTGGCTCAACCATCACGCCGAAACCGAAGATGCTTGCAAATCGAGACATAACAAATGCTATTTCTTATTAACTGTTAGAGCCTCTAGTTCATGTAGAAACCCCCGTTGACGTCAAGTGTTGCGCCAGTTATATATGAAGCCAGATCTGACGCCAAGAACAATGCTACATACGCAATCTCTTCTGGTTCAGCGAATCTCCGCATAGGTACGTTCCTCAGGAATTCCTCGTTGACTTCCTTAGGAACCATAGAGAGCATGGCCGTGCGTACCCGCCCGGGCGCAATCGCATTCACGTTAATGCCAAACTCGGCGAGTTCACCTGCCAAAGCATGGGTGAGCCCAATGACCCCTGCCTTGGTAGCAATATAATGGGCACCAGTGAATGCTGTATAAACCCTAGCAGAAGCCGAAGAGACGTTAATGATTCTTCCCCTCCTCAGCCTGACCATGTCCGGAAGCACTGCCCGACAGCAATTAAACATCCCGGTCAAATTAACAGCTACTACTCTGTCCCATTCTGTTTTGGCCATCTCGTAGAGAGGAACTTTCTGTCCATCCTTTTTTGGAGAAATACCAGCAACATTTACAAGCACGTCTACCGGACCAACCAGTTCCTTAGCCATTTGAACAGATGCCATCACTTGCTCAAAGTCCGAGACATCAAAAGGTGCGGCAATACTCTCGACTCCAATTGCTTCAAGTTCTTGTACTGTCTCCCGGGCTCTGGACTCTTCCGCGTCGTTTATTATGAGTTTTGCCCCCTCCTCTCCAAAGACCTTTGCTACAGCCTTTCCGATTCCTTGCCCAGCAGCCGTGACCAGTACTACTCTTCCATTAATGCCCGTTTCCAAGATCACTACCTCCTTTCTTCCCCACATACTTGGTGTTGAGACCAAGGGTACGCGTGGGAGCCTTGCCGCAAGGCTCCCACCTTCATGTTTGGGCTTTCTAAATAGTATCTATCGCGCCTTCCGACTGGCGCTTTTGACTGCTCTTACTATGCCGGCGTAACCTGTGCACCTGCAGATGTTGCCAGCCAAAGCTTCCCTAATTTCTTCTTCGCTTGGTTCTGGATTCTCCTTAAGAAAACTATACATTGACACGACTACCCCTGGCGTACAAAAACCACACTGAACTCCGTGATTTTCTATGAGCGCCTCCTGAATAGGATGAAGGTTGTCTGGCCCCTGGGCAATCCCTTCAACTGTGGTGATTTGACATCCGTCAGCCTGAACCGCGAACATCAAGCAAGATCTTACCAGCTTCCCATCAAGTATAACGGAGCATGCACCACAAACCCCTTCTTCGCAACCTACGTGGGTCCCCGTAAGGCCGAGCTCTTGCCGGATGAAGTCTGAAAGAAGCAACCGAACGTCCACATCACGTTCGTAAGTCACTCCGTTTACTGTGACTCTAATCCGTTTGCTTTCATAACAAGCTCCAGTGTCTACCATTCTTGTCACCCCCTAATTCTAGCTGCCGCAAGTGTGAGGGCTCTTCTTGTCAGCACCTTGGCAAGGTGTCGGCGATAGTCTGAAGAAGCAATGTTGTCGGACTCAGGCGAGATTTCATCCGCAACTGCTTCTGCTGTCTCCTTGATGGCCTTTTCGTCAGGCCTTTTGCCGACTAGAAGATCAGCAGCTTTCGCTTTGTGGGGCGACCCCCCCACGCCTCCCAGGGCAATTCCTGCTCCTACAACTTTTTCGTCACTGTCGGTCTTGATCCACGCCGCTACATTGACCAGCGCAAAATCCCCGTAGCGACGCCAGACTTCGGTTATTGCATGACCCATCCTCTTGGTAAATACCGGTACCCTAATTTCCCTTATTAGCTCATCGGGCCGCAGCGCAGTGGTAAAATATGTTATGAAAAATTCGTCCATGGAAATAGTTCTTTCGCCTTGTTTGCTAACGACCAGAGCTTCTGCTCCCAGAGCGTGTAACACACAAGGCAGCTCAGCTGCGGGATCGCAGTGAGCAAGACTGCCGCCTATCGTACCCCTCGTGCGGACTGCTCGGGACCCTATCAGCGCAGCTGCCTCGGACAAAAGTGGGCAGTTTTGCTTCACAATTTCCGATTTTTCAAGTTCCGCGTGCCTGGTCAGCGCCCCAATAACCAAGGTATCGCCTTCTACCCGGATGAACGACAACTCTTCTACTCGGTTTATATCTACGAGTATCTTCGGCCGCGCCAGGCGCAGGTTAAGCATCGGCACCAGGCTTTGCCCGCCGGCAAGAATCTTGGCATCAGAACCATATTCGTTCAAGAAATCAAGGGCTTCTGCGACCATGGACGGCGCCGTATAGCGAAACTTGGAAGGCTTCATGCAGCACCACTCCCCTCTCTTCTCTGAATCTCCTTCTTCAGGTTACCGAAAAACTGGCTCACCAGGATCTTTGCTACGCCCCCGAGAACACGCTGGCCCAGGCCGGCCAACATTCCGCTCACCGTGACATCGGCTTGGTAAACGACCACAGTGTCATTTTGGTTTTCGCCCAGACGTATATCGCACCTCAAATCGAGGGAGCCTAAGGCGCTCTGCCCACTGGCAACAATCGAGTAACTTTCTGGCGGATTCTTATCAACGATCGCCATCTTCCCCTGATAAACCCCTGATACGGGACCGATCCCTACTCTTATGGCAGCTTCGTAAGTATCTGTTTCCATCGGCCGAAAACTCTCGCAACCGGGAGTGCATATTCTTAAAACATCAGGATCGTTGAGATAGTCCCATACGCGGGCCCGGTCAAACGGCAGCTCCTGTTTTCCGCTTATAATCACGTTTCGTCCCCCCTAGCATGCCGCGGTCTAGCCCTCCACGAAAGCAGCCACTGGGTCGCTTCCCGGGTAAGAAACAAAGACAATTCGCAAACCGTAGAAAGAACATATGGCTTCTTCCATTTTGCCCACGGCAAACCTTGTGATCAGTTTCCCGCCTTTCTTCGCTACTTCTTCCGCTGCTCTATCCACATCGTCAACTCGCAGGTGGAAGCTGCGCACGCTAACTTCTGTTGCGGCAGTTGAGGTTTCAAAAAGCTCAACCCCCAGCCGGCTGAGGGCGACACGCGCTGTGGTTCCGCCAGGCTGTTGCACTTCTCTTACAGCCCCGAAGTTTATGCCTATCGATTCGAACATGCGCATCGCTTCATCAAGGTCGGGCACATTGATTGCAACTCTTTCAAGCTTAATTGGACACATGCCTCTTCATCCCTCTGGACTGCTAGTTTTACAGGCCATCGTTGCCGTAGTTCTCCCATACCTTGTAGTCATGCGTTGGGAGACAAATATCCGCGTCTCTTTTCAGTTTGTATATTGCCATCTGCATCGACTCGAGGTCATAGTAAAGTCCCGGCGGGATCTGCTGCTCGATGTTTATTTCTGTCTTCCGGCAGATATCGCCAATACACGCTACCCTTCCGGCGTCGGTGTCGACATAAACTACCTGACTTCCTGGAGTGTGAGAGTTCCAAAAAGGCTCGCATCTCACTCCAGGAATAATCTCTTCAGCGCCTTCTATCAGCGCAACCTGTGCCCATAGTCTATCTACCAACATTGCAACGTCCATCCGGTCATAAAAGAACCCGCCGCCTCCCACTGCAATGTGCCTCGCTTTCGGCGCAGCTGCTGCTTTTAATTCCTCGCGCTGCACGACTATCTCCGCATTGGGAAATGACTCGCAATTGCCCACGTGGTCGTAGTGCAGATGCGTTAGGACTACATAACGGATATCATCACGAGTTATGCCGAAACGGCCGAGCTGCGCGCCGACAGACCACTCGTCTCGGGTACGGTGAGGCCCTAGCTTATGCACGGAAGTGCAGCGCTCTGCGCTTCTAAACCCGGTATCGACTAGTACAGGATGCGATCCCCCCAGGATCAAAAAGCCAAGGATGGGTACTTTGACTACAGTCTCGTCTTTGGAAAGCGACCAAAATATGTCTAACTTGGCGCTTACTTCGGCTTCTCCCAAGAGCAGCGGATAAAGTCTCAACTTGCCCAATGCCTGGCACCTCTTTTCAGTCCTTAGCCGGCTTTAACGGCAAATCGCTTGATGAGCTCAAAAACCCGGTCAGGAGTCAGCGGAAGCTCCGATACTCTTACTCCAAACTCAGAAAGGGCGTCTTCAACAGCATTCGCTATTGCTGCCGGCGGTGCGATCGTGGGTCCTTCCCCCATTCCTTTGCTGCCAAGGGGCGTAAAGGGTGAAGGAGATTCGATGTGGGCAATTTTCAGGTCCGGTATTTCCATGGCCGTTGGGTGCAAGTATGTGGACATGTCCACATTTAGGAGCTGTCCGTTGGAATCGTACTTGAGTTCTTCCATTAGCGCTCCACCTATACCCTGTGCAGTGCCCCCTTGGATCTGGCCCTCAACGATCGTTGGGTTGATGACAGTGCCACAATCATGGGCAACCGCCGCATCAAGGAGCTTGATCTGCCCGGTTTCAATGTCGACTTCGACGACCACAGCCAGACAGGACGATGGGTGAGTGGTGTACAGGACTATTCTCCCTAACTCGTCCGGAGTCCAGCTTACTACCGAGCTGGTCCATACCACGCTAGCCTCCAGCCCCGCCTCATGCTCCTTCGGCACTAACCCATAAGGACCGGGCCATAGATGCACTGCATTGCCTAATTCACGAAAGCTAATGCGCTTATCACTAGTCTTACTGCAAACGCTCTTATAATCGATTTCTAGATCTTCAACGGCAACCTGCAACATGTTGGCTGCTACAGCAAGGATTTTTTCGCGAAGCTTACGGGCCGCCTCCTTGACTGCAGAGACACCATATGTGGCCCCGCGACTGGACCATACCCCCAGTCCGTAAGGCATGGCATCGGTGTCTCCGAAGATAACCTTGACATCATCAAGATCAAGGTTCAACTCATCAGCTACAACCTGGGCCAGCGTAGTTTCTATGCCCTGACCAATGTTCTGAAGTCCCGTGTGGACCTGGACCCCACCTTCTGGCACAAGGCGCACCCTGGCTGGTTCGTAACCATTGAAAATACAGTTCGGCACCGCTCCCCCCGAAGGCTCGAGCGTAAACGCTAGTCCTATTCCCAGGTACTTGCCCTGCCTCCGAAGCTCTTGCTGTTTATTCCGGACGTTAGCGTAATCAATCAGCTCAAGCGCTTTGTCTAGGCAAGCTTCAAAGTTTCCACTATCATAGAGGGGACCGCTTATCTGCTTGTACGGAAATTCCTCCGGCCTTATGAAGTTTCTTCTACGCAATTCCTCAGGCGGAATGCCGAGTTTCTGGGACATCACCTGCATCATCCGCTCCATCGGGAAATTAGCGATGTCCTTGCCGTAGCCGCGATATGCCCCATAAGGACCCTTGTTCGTAACCACCCCTCTTACTCTGACCTCATAAGCGGGCACCTTATAGGGACCAGGCAAGTAGGCGCCTGCAACCAAGATCTTTCCGGCTCCAGCTGCGCGAACAGTGCCGTCGCAGCCTATATTCCCAACCAAGTCAGCCTTTATCCCAAGGATCTTCCCGTTGCCGTCTGCGGCTACTTGAAGTTTCCAAACGTAATCCCGGCACTGCATCCCCGAGAGCAGGTTCTCCACCCGCGACTCCGTCCACTTAACCGGTCGGCCAGTTATCATGGCAAGCAGGCAGGGAATGACCTCTGCATCAGCTTGAAGTTTATTGCCGAACCCTCCGCCCACATCTTGTGTTATGACCCTTACATTTTGCTCGGGTAACCCTAACGTCTGTGCAATTAGGGTACGTGACTGGTTCGGGGCTTGCGTCGACATCCAGACTGTCATCTGTTTACAGTACGGATCGTAGTCTGCTACCGCTGCCCTTCCTTCCATGGGTACGCCCGTCCATCGATGCTGCGTAAACTCCTCTTGAAAAACGTGGGTCGCCTTGCTGAAAGCACCCTCCACGTCGCCGATCGAACATCCCCAATCGACTTGAACGTTATCGCCCCACTCCGGATATAGTAGCGGAGCACCTTCTTCCAATGCCTCCTCTACGCTGGTCACAACCGGTAACGGCTCATATTCTACCCTAATAAGGTCAAGCGCGTCTTCGGCAACATATCGGCTCACTGCGGCAACGGCCGCGACTGGCTCCCCGGCAAACCTTACCTTGTCAACTGCAATCGCATACAGTTCGGGTACTTTCATGCTAATATTGATAGTCGGAGCCAGAGGCTTCCAGAACTTTTTCGCTTCCTCCCCAGTAATAACCGCCATTACGCCTTCCAACTGTTTTGCCTTCGATGTGTCTATATTGACGATTCTGGCATGTGCATATGGGCTCCTGAGAACAGCTGCGTGAAGCATTCCGGGTAACTTAACGTCATCTGTGTAACGCCCGCGCCCGGTGACAAATCTAACATCTTCCTTTCGTTTGGCTCTGGCACCAACCCATTTTCGCGCTCCATTAGCCACTTTAGGATCCACCTCCGCTTCGCAATATCCCGACCAGCATTTTTCCAAATACATTGTGCGCTAACATTTCTTTTGGTTTGTCCCGTAACCTAAGTAAACTAACGGCAGGATTTCATCCTCCCCCCTTTCGCAACATAAGCATGCTAGCGGCAAACCCTGAGCGTCCGGAAAAGGCGAAAAACGTTCACCCGAAGTTTACTAGGCTGCTCACCCAAGCGAACGATTTAACTACTCAGCTACAGCTTGATGCAAAACTGCTGCCAAGCTCATTCCAGCGAAAACCACGCGCTTACGGTTCCACGCGCATGGGCATTGGTTGTTCAACTCTTGCACA
>JACIYF010000074.1 GCA_014360065.1 Clostridia bacterium
GACAGGAGGTCGAATTGGCCGGGAACCCCGCCGAAGGGCGAGGGGGAGCCATACGGATCGCTGGCGAGCCCATGTGGAGCCGGCGCCAGCGCTCCGGCATGGGAAATGTTTCGGAAGCATCTCCCGGGGCATAGGGAGGGCATGGAAATGAAAAAATACGTTTGCAGTGCCTGTGGTTACGTTTATGACCCAGCCGAGGGAGACCCCGATAGCGGCATTGCCCCGGGAACTGCTTTCGAGGACCTCCCGGATGACTGGGAATGCCCGATTTGTGGGGTTGGCAAGGACATGTTTGAGCCTGAGGACTAAAGCAGGTAGAGGAGAAGATGGATTATGGATTGCCCGACCATAATGGCGATTCTGGTTGATAACCGGCGGGAGGCGGCGGTCAAGGTACAGGAGATATTGACCAAGTACGGCTGCCTGATCCGTATGCGCCTTGGCCTCCACGAGACTGACGCCTGCACTGACAACGGCCTGATCATCCTCCAGCTTTGCGGTTCGGAAGATGAGCAGCGACAACTGGAAAGTGAGCTCAACGCCCTGGAACGGGTGAAGGCCGGAGTTATAAAGCTTGCTTTTGACGATTAGCGGCCAGAGACGGGCTGGCTGCCGGGTTCTATTCTACTTTCCATAGGGGGCTTAGTGATGACACAGCCGGTCGCTATTGCCGATGGCATCTACTGGGTAGGGGCCATCGATTGGAACATCCGCTATTTCCACGGTCCAGCCTTTTCCACCCACCGCGGGACCACCTACAACGCTTACCTGATCGTCGACGAGAAAACCGCGCTGGTGGATACTGTATATGAACCCTTCCAGGAGGAGCTGATCGCCCGGCTTAAGGAGGTCAGGGACCCAGTCAACATCGATTACCTGGTCATCAACCATACTGAGGCTGACCATGCCGGTGCCTTTTTGGCCATCATGGAGCTCTGTCCCCAGGCCACCGTCCTCTGCACCCAGCGCGCCTACGAGAGCTTAAAGGACCACTACCCGGGCCTCGATTTCCAATATGAGATTGTCAAGACCGGAACCAGCGTCAGCCTGGGGCGCCGTTCCCTTACCTTCATCGAAGCCCCCATGCTCCACTGGCCCGACAGCATGTTCACCTATGTTCCCGAGGAGGCCCTGCTCCTCCCCAATGACGCCTTCGGCCAGCACATCGCCACCAGCGTCCGCTTCGATGACGAAGTCGACGCTGACCTGATCATGGATGAGGCAGCCAAGTACTACGCCAACATCCTCATGCCCTTCAGCGGGCTGATTGCCAAGAAGCTTCAGGAAATCCGGGACATGAAATTGGCGGTAAGGACTATTGCCCCCAGCCACGGCCTCATCTGGCGCCGGGATCCCGGTCGGATTGTCCAGGCCTATGCCGGCTGGGCTGAGGGCCGGTCCCGGGCAATGGCGGTCATCGCCTACGACACCATGTGGCTGGCCACGGAAAAGATGGCCAAGGCCTTGGCGGAGGGCCTGGTGGCCCGGGGATGCGAGGTCAAGCTGTTTAGGCTTTCGGTTTCCGACCGTAACGACATCATCAAGGAGATCCTTTTTGCCGGCGCGGTCCTTATCGGCTCGCCTACCATCAATAACGGAGTGCTGCCCACGGTGGCGCCGCTCTTGGAGGAGCTGGTGGGCTTAAAGCCCAAAAACAAGATCGGACTTGCCTTTGGCGCTTACGGTTGGGGCGGGGGCGCCCAGAAGGTGCTGGAGGAGCACCTGAAGGAAGCCAGGATCGAGCTGGCAGTCGAACCCGGCCCGACGGTAAAGTGGGTTCCCAGCCAGGGGGATCTGGAGCGGTGCCGGGAGCTGGGCCGGCAGATTGCGGCTCGCATTAAGGAGGGATGAGTTTTGGATACCAAGGCCCTGCACGCCATCTCCTACGGGCTCTATATAGTCACGGCCAAAAAGGGCGAGCGGCTAAACGGCCAGGTGGCCAATACCGTGTTCCAGATCACTTCCGACCCGCCCACGCTGGCCGTAGGCATTAACAAAAAGAACCTCACCCACGAATTCATTCAGGCCGGGCGGAGCTTTGCCGTATCGGTGCTGGCTAAGGAGGCTCCCCTCTCCCTGATTGGCCGGTTCGGCTTCAAGTCGGGCCGGGAAGTGGACAAGCTTTCCGGGATCAACTACCGGCTCACTTCTGGTGGGCTCCCCTATCTTACCGAGCATAGCCTGGCTTATCTCGAGGCCAGGGTGGAGCGAGAGATTGATGTCGGCACCCACAGCATCTTTATCGGCGCCCTGACCGACGCGGCCGTCCTCTTAAAGGGTGACCCGATGACTTACGCCTACTACCACCAGGTCAAGCGCGGCACCACCCCCAGGACCGCTCCCACCTTTGCTGCCGCCCGAGCCGAGGCCCAGCCGATAGCTGCCGCCAAGTACCAGTGCAGCGTCTGCGGCTACACCTACGATCCGGCCCAGGGGGATCCCGAGCGGGGCATTGCCCCAGGCACGCCCTTCGAGGAACTTCCGGCCGACTGGACCTGCCCCGTGTGTGGGGTGGGCAAAGACAGCTTTGAGAGAGCGTAGAAATAAAGCCGAGCAGGCAGGTGGGCTAGCCCCAATTGGGCCGCTTACTCTGCACCCTGAAATTGGTGGTCGACATTCACTCCGTCGGGATCGGCGTGTCCGCCCTATAGGCTCGACGGCGTCTCCGCGTTTCTTAGCAGGTCGACATTCACTCCGTCGGGATCGGCGTGTCCGCCGGGGAGGTCGGCCTCAGCCTTGGCGGACTTAGCCTCCTCGGCTTCGTTGACCTCGGGGGCTTCTTTGCCCTTGATTTCCTCAGCTTCGGAGGTAGTAGCGGCTTGCTTTAGCCCGGTCTGGACGGCCGAATTGGCCGGATTTGCCTGGGTTGCTTGCACCTGGGCTGCGGGTGTTGCCTTGGGCGCTACCTGGGCGGCTGCTTGCACTGCGCTTACCCGGTTGGCGGCAGCAGCAGCGCTGGGAGCCTGACTGAGGTTAATCGTGGGCCCATTTTTGCTGTATGAACCCGATTATGGCTGGAAGCAAGGAGATAAAGATGATGGCAAGAATAATCACAGAAAAGTTCTGTTTGACGGCGGGCAGGTTGCCAAAGAAGTACCCTCCACATAGGAACAGGCCGGTCCATACCAGCCCGCCGAAGATATTGTAGGAGACGAACTTGGTATACTTCATCTCGCCAATCCCGGCCACAAACGGGGCAAAGGTTCTGACGATGGGGATGAATCTGGCTAAAAAGATGGTTATGCTACCGTACCTGGCATAGAAATCTTGGGCCCTGACTATGTACTCGGGCTTGACCAGCCTGGTATTACCCTTGGCGATCCGATAGCCAGTGGATTTGCCGATAAAATAATTGATCGAATCCCCAGCTATAGCCGCGGTTGCCAATGCCAAAAATAAGGTGGCAAGATCGAGCGAGCCCATAGCGGCGATAGCCCCGGCGGTAAATAGGAGCGAATCCCCGGGCAGAAAGGGGGTAATGACCAGGCCGGTCTCGCAAAATAGAACTAGAAATAAGATGAGGTATGTCCCCAAGCCAAGGCTTTGAATAATAACGTTTAAATACTTGTCCAGGTGCAGAATGATATCCAAGATATTCATCGTCATTAATTACCTCCAATCACCCAAGTGCCAAGCACGCCTGCATCTGGGCTCCCAGTCAGGCGGCGCACCAGCTGAGGTAGTCCGGAGTGCCCAGCGTGCCCGGCCGGTGGGCTTATGGACCAATTGTGCCAGGGGAAACTTAAAACCAGATGAAAACTGGAGCCATAAAAGAGAGCTTGGGCGGCAAAAAGGTGGGAGGATGTTCACCTGCCTAATCGGCCAAGGCAGAGGAAAGTGGGAGCCAGACGGTGAAGGTAGTGCCGCGGCCAAGTTGGCTGGCCACTTCAATGCGGCCGCCATGGCGGTTAACGATCCATTGGACGATAGCCAAGCCCAGTCCGGTGCCGCCGCTGGCCCGAGACCGGGCCTTATCCACCCGGTAAAAGCGTTCGAAAATGTGGGGCAGATCGGAAGCGGGAATGCCAATGCCGTTATCGGAAACGGTGAGTCGAGCCCAGGCACCTTGGCGGCTCAAACTAATTTCCACCACGGGTTGGTATCCGGGCCGGGGCGCTGGGGTGTACTTGATGGCGTTGTCAAGCAGGTTAATCACCAGCTGAGTGAGCCGAGTTTGATCGCCGTTTACCACCAGCTGTGCAAGCTCTGCACCCAGATTGGTTTTAAGCTCAATTCCCTTAGATTGGGCCGGAGCCTGCATTTCCGCTGTTACCGCCTGTACCAGCTCCACCAAATCGACCGGCTCCTTTTCCAGGCTTTCTTTTCCGGCATCGGCCCGAGCCAGAATCAGCAGTTGGTTGGCTAGGCGGCTCATATGCTCAGCCTGCTCCACGATCTTTTCCAGGGTCTGGCGGTAGCTGGCGGGGGAGCGGGAGCGGCTGAGGGCAGTTTCCGCTTGGGCCCGGATGACGGCGATAGGGGTCCTAAGCTCGTGGGAGGCGTCGGCGGTAAACTGGCGCTGGCGCTCAAAAGTTTGCTCCAGCCGGTTTAGCATATCGTCGAAGGTGGCGGCCAAGCGCCCCAGCTCATCCTGGGGGCCATCCCAGTTTATCCGCTCGGAGAGGTTGCCCTGTCCAATGGCCCTAGCGGTATGGACAATGCGATTGATGGGGCTCAAGGCGCGCTGAGCCAAAAACAGCCCCACGGCTACGGCTACTAGCAGGGTTAAAGGAATGGCGGTGGCTAGGATCAAAAGCAGCTGGTGCAAGGTTTGTTCCACTGGCTCCAGGGGGCGCATTACTTGCAGGTAGCCCAAGAGCTCTCCATTTTCCTGGATAGGCATGGTCAGGGAAAGCCAATCCTTTCCCTGGACGTCGAGTACCACCAAGGGCCTTCCGCTTCTGGCCGAAACCCAACCCAAGAGCTGTTTTTCAAGCCAAAGTTTGAGCCTTGATTTAGCAGGATGGGCGAGCTGGGGTGGCTGGTTAGGCAGAAAAGCCTGAGCGGGCATACCAACAGCTTTCACCAAAACCCCCTGCCGGTCATAGAGGGCGGCGGCAGTCCCGGCGGGGACAGGCGGTTCCTGCCACTTGATGGCTCCGTTTTCTACTTCCAGGTCGGCCAGCACTTGCTGGCCGTCGGCCGCGAGCATAAGCTCGATTTCCCGATAGGAGCTGAGCGCCAGGCGGCCATACAAGAAGATGCTGAAGAAGACCAGGATGACGGCAAGCAGGAATACGTACCAAAGGGTCAGGCGGGCGCGGATGGTCATATGCCGGGTTAACTCCCGCCGTAGCTCTTTCACCAGTATGGGTATGCGACTGGTCCATCCCATCCTGCCGTCTCCTTTCCCTTAGCCCTAAGGGGCCTCAAGCCGGTAGCCGCTACCGCGGATGGTCTGGATGAGTTTAGGCTCAAAAGGGTCGTCGATCTTTCGGCGCAAGTAGCGGATATAGACATCAACAATATTGGACATGCCGTTAAAATCATAATCCCACACGTGCTCGGCAATTTGCGAGCGGGTCAACACTTGCCCCTGGTTGCGGATGAGGTATTCCAAGAGCGCGTATTCCTTGCTGGTGAGAAGGATGGTCTGGCCGGCCCGGGTAACCTTGCGGGCTATGGTATCCACCTCGAGGTCAGCGGCCTTAAGCACCGTCCCCAGCCGGGGCTGGCCGGCTCGCCGCAAGATGGCGCGGAGGCGGGCTAAGAGTTCATCGAAGCTAAAGGGCTTGGTGAGATAGTCGTCCGCCCCTAGATCTAGTCCCTTTACCTTGTCCTCGGTGGCATCGCGGGCAGTAAGGATGAGCACGGGGTAAAGCAGGCGCCGGTTGCGCATTTCCCGGAGCACCTCCAGGCCGCTAAGCCTAGGCAGCATCAGGTCAAGGATTATGGCATCGTAGGCAACGGTAGCAACGTAGGCCAAGGCTTCTTCCCCGTCTGTGGCCCCATCGACTCCATATCCCTCTTCTTTTAGGCGGCGCACCATGGCCTGGAGTAAATTGGGCTCATCTTCCACTACCAACAGCCGCATTGCCTATTCCTCCCTGGAGTGTGATTGAGCAGCTAGCCTATTTTAGCATTTCCAGCACGGGCCTGCGGATCCTACCCATCGTATAGCTGGCCGGTCCCCGCTTCCGCCCTAGCCCAGCCTCTTACCATAACAGTTTAAGGTTAAGCTAAGATTAAGGAAATAAGGTCCGAACCAGGTCGCATAATAAACCCGATGCCAAGATTAAGATGGGTTAAAAGCCTGCGGAGGGGCGGGCTAGGCCGGCTAGGCTGACCAGGTGGGCGCACGGACGTCAGGGCAATAGCGCCGGTTCGTTGTTTTTGCCGGTTAATTATGCTATGCTAATTTTCGCGAGTTTTTGGCCGGGGACAGGCCCCAGGCATGGCTGGAAAGGTTTAAGCGCCGTGATCGAGATTCAGGACCTTAGCAAAGTTTATGAAAGCAATGGTCGCCAGGTGGTGGCTTTGGATCACGTCAATCTGACCATCCCCCGCGGCCAGATATTTGGTATCATCGGCCTCAGTGGAGCGGGCAAGAGCACCCTGGTGCGGTGCATCAACCTGCTGGAACGCCCTACCTCAGGCCGGGTGCTGGTGGATGGCCAAGATTTTAGCTCCCTCCGACCTTCGGAGTTGAGGCAGGCCCGGCGCCAAGTAGGAATGATCTTTCAGCACTTTAACCTCTTGTCTTCGCGGACGGTTTACGGCAACGTCATGTTTCCTCTGGAAATTGCTGGGGTAGATCGGGGTGCCGCCGACCGCCGGGTGCGGGAGCTCTTGGAGCTGGTGGGTCTGGCTGACAAAGCCCAGGCCTATCCGGGCGAGCTCAGCGGCGGCCAAAAGCAGCGGGTAGGCATCGCCCGGGCCCTGGCCAATGAGCCCAAAGTTTTGCTCTCCGATGAAGCTACCAGCGCTTTGGACCCGCAGACCACCAAGAGCATCCTGGCCTTGCTCCAGGAGATTAACCAGCGCCTGGGGATTACCATGGTGGTGATTACCCACGAGATGGCGGTGATCAAGGAAATCTGCGATATGGTGGCGGTGATTGAAGAGGGGCGCATCGTCGAAACCGGACCTACCATTGACATCTTTGCCCAGCCTAAAACTGCTACCGCCCGGCGGTTCGTAGCCAGTGTCATCAGCGATGACATTCCCCCGGCAGTACTCGCCCGCCGGCAGGGGCCGGTCGTCAGAGTAACCTTCGTGGGAGAAGTAGCCCGGGAGCCGATTATCTCTCAGCTGGTGCAGCAATTTGGAATCAAGGCCAACATCCTTTATGGCCATATCGATCACGTTAAGGGGAACATTCTCGGATCCCTAGCCTTGGAGCTGCGGGGCGAACCGGAAACTATAGGACAAGCCTTGCGATTCCTTGAATCCCAACGGCTGCATGTGGAGGAGCTGGACAATAGCCATGTTTGAATTGATATGGACGGCAACCTGGCAGAGCCTTTACATGGTGGCAATTTCCACGGTCTTATCCTACGCTTTTGGCTTGCCCTTGGGGATTATTCTGGTCACCACTTCCAAGGGCCACATCATGGAGGCCCGGCGCTTTAACGCCGTTTTGGCCGCCATTATTAACGCTGGCCGGTCCATCCCGTTCATTATCCTCATGGTGGCCATAATTCCCTTTACCCGGTTTTTAGTGGGCCGATCCATCGGCACCACCGCCTCCATCGTGCCCCTTACCGTGGCGGCCATTCCCTTCGTGGCGCGGTTGGTGGAGCAGTCGCTGCGGGAGGTGGATTGGGGGGTAATTGAGGCAGCTTTGGCCATGGGGGCTTCCCCATGGCAGATCATAACCAAGGTGCTGCTTCCGGAATCGATGTCTTCCTTGATTTTAGGCGCAGCTATTACTACTATAACTCTCATCAGTTATTCGGCCATGGCCGGAGTTCTCGGAGGGGGTGGTCTTGGTGACCTCGCCGTGCGTTATGGCTTCTACCGCTATCAGGAAGATGTTATGCTCATAACTGTAGCCCTGCTAATTATACTGGTACAGGTGGTACAAAGCATCGGTGACCGGTTGGCGGCTCGGTTGCGCCGCTAGGGGTAAAAATTTCTCCTATATCAGGCGAGGCCGGCAGAATTGCGGGCCAATGGGGCCAAAATCCCACCGGGGCCGGCAGGAGTCAAGGGGCCGGCGGGATAACGGGATCAGCTGGCCTAGAGCACTTAGCCAGGCAGCCGGTTCCAGTAACTCAAGGTTAGGAGGTTTAAAAAATGCGGATAGCCAAAAAGATTCTACTGGTAGCGACCGCGACCTTATTGGCAGTGGGCTTATTTGGATGCGGCGGAACTAAGTCAGGCGGGAGCGGCGAGACTACTTTGGTGGTAGGGGCAACGCCGGTTCCCCATGCCGAGATCTTGGAGCAGGTTAAGCCTATGCTCAAGGAAAAGGGCATTAACTTAGAAATCAAGGAGTTTACTGATTACAATACTCCCAACATTTCCCTGGCTGAAGGGAGCATCAATGCCAACTACTTCCAGCACTGGCCCTACTTAGATGACTGGAACAAGAAAAACGGCAAGACCCTTACTTATACGGTGGCGGTTCATTTTGAGCCCTTGGGCCTTTATTCGCAGAAGATCAAATCCCTAAGCGAGCTTAAACCCGGCGCCCATATCGCCGTTCCCAACGATACCACCAACGAGGCTCGAGCCTTGCTCTTGCTCCAGGACAATGGGCTTTTGAAGCTTAAGGAGGGAGCCGGGATTGCCGCCACTCGCAACGATATCGTGGAGAACCCCAAGAACTTGGTGATCGAGGAGCTGGAGGCGGCCCAGCTCACCCGAGCCCTGCCTGATGTGGATGCGGCGGTAATTAATGGCAACTATGCCCTGGATGCTGGGTTATCGCCCAAACAGGCCATAGTGTCGGAGAGCGCCCAGTCGCTGGCAGCCAAGACCTATGCCAACATCCTGGCGGTGCGCCCGGAGGACAAAGACAACGCCGCCATCAAGGCCTTGAGCGAAGCCCTTACCTCCCCGGAGATTAAGAAGTTCATTGAGGAGAAATACCAGGGAGCGGTAGTGCCAGTCTTCTAGCCGGGAGCGAGCCTGGCCCTGAAGAAGAAACGTTAGGCCAGCCTTTTCAGAGGCTGGTTAAGCTGAAAGACAAGAGGCAAGCCCAGAAAATCGAAGCAAGGAAGCGCAAACGATGTCTAGTGGCCTTCCTTGCTTCTTTTCTCTAAAGACTCATGCCACCACAGTGGTGGCCACCGGCTGACCACCCGGGCCCCATACCTGAGGTCCGTGCCTGAAGAGGTCTGCTTACTCGAGTAGTAGAGCTCGAAATCCAGCCTGACGGAAATGCTCGTCGGCAGTCAAAGCTTCCCTAAGACCATCATTTTGCATGACCACGAAAGAGCAACAGTCTGTAAGGCCCCATTCTTTATCCGGGCGGTTGATGTAGAGGTTATGTGCTTGGCGGTATAGCCTTTCCGAAAGTGGGACAACCCGCACCGTGGGATCAGAGTGGAGTGCCTGCAGGAGTTTAACCGCCGCCCGGCGGTAACGTTGTCTGGCTAGGGCATTGCCGATTTCCAAAATCACGGCCCGGGTGGTCACCAGTTCGCCCCCGCTCTTCTCTATCTGCCGGGAGATTTCTACGGCTCGTTGGTGGAATTCGTCTCCAGGGACGGCAAGGGCGATGATGTAGGAAGAGTCTAGGAAATAGCTAGTCGCTGGCACCGGTATTCTCCCCATAAAGGTACTCTTCAAAGCGCCGTGACCAGTCCCGAGGACCGTCCAGGTTTAGGGAGCGTGCGGTTTCGAAGAAAGACTCCCTCTTTCTCCCCTTCTCTCCCTTTCTTGCGGTTCTGATTGTCACAGTTACCTCTGTATTAGGCTCTAGGTCCACCGGCTCTTCAGGCCAGAGTGCCCGACCGTCGAAAACGGCACGTACGCTTTTCTTCATAACTTTCAACTCCAAGGCAGTGAGTTAAGCTAATTATATCTGATACCTTCTTGCCTACACAACGTTCTTTTACAGCTTTTGCATATTGCCGTTGTCGGTCATCTTGAAATTGCGTACACTACTAGCAAGGAAATCCTACTGGGGGTAAGGAGGGTGGAGCTTGAGCGAATCCCTGGTACGGCTGACTAGTAAGGGCCAGATGACTATACCGCAGCACATTAGAGAATCTTTAGGGTTAAAGAGCGGTGACTATCTTGCGGTGGAGGTTGAGGAGAATGAAATTAGATTGAGGAAAGTGCGGCCAATTAAGCCATTAAGCGAAGAGGACCCGATTTGGAAACTAGTCGGTATCGGCGATAGTGGCTTAAAGGATGTGGCTGCCAATCACGACCGTTACCTAGCCGAAGGAGAAAAGGCTAGATGGAAAAAGTAATGATAGACACTAGTGCTGTCTATGCCCTGGAACCCCGCCGAAGGGCGAGGGGGAGCCGTACGAATCGCCGGCGATGCTCTCCGGAGCCGGCGCCAGCAATCCGGCATGGGAAATGTTTCGGAAGCATCTATGAGAAAGAGGAAGGTGGCGTATATGTTTAACCGGTACCGGTGGCAACTGGGCCTGGCGGTATTGGCAGCCTTGTTAGCGGTTACGGGTGTTGTGGTTTGGGTTGGGAAAGATAGGCCAGAGGATAGGCCAGCTCCAGTTTCAGCTCCGCAGCCAAAAACCGTTGATGAGATCATGAAGCTTACTGGCCAGTTCATCAGGAACCACCCCAACCTTCTCAGCGATACCTATAAGCAGTTTCAGTCGGACAATATCCCTGCCAATGAAGTTGTGGCCTGGGTAAATGGTTACCCCATTGGCCTGACCGAGCTGGAGTTCGTAAAAGGCCTGGGAGAAAACAGTGTTGGTCCCAAAGGGTATTCGCACTACTTCAATAGGCTGGTAGAAGAGAAGCTGGTCATGAAAGAAGCGGCTAAGAGAGGGCTCTTGCCCACAGAAAAGGAGATTTCCGCCTTTATTGAAGAGCAGAAAAAGCAATACGCCGAGGACGACCCATCCCAACATACTCCCCAGGATCCGAGTATGCGCTATGTAGTTGACATGCTGATAAAAGAATGGAACCTGACTTGGGACGAGTACTGGAACCTCTACGAACGTTACAATGTTATCCGTCTCCTCTCCCTTCAGAAGCTAAACGAGTCTATCTTGGCTGAGGCCGAGGCGGCCGGAAAGGTCCCTTCCGTAGGCACATCTCCGAAAGCGGAGGAGCAGCGAAAAACCTATCTAGGCCAGTACAAGCTTAATCTTAAACGAAAAGCAAAAGTGAAGTTGAATCCCCAATTTCAGTCCTTGAACCTCAGCGTGGATAAAGACCGGTTTTATCTAAGCCGCTATCCATTCTAGAGGTCGCAGATCTTCTCGGTAACCCGGCTACTGGTGCAGCAAACTCATTTACCTTGGATCAGGTGGCGTAGCCGAGCATTGAAAGGCGGAGGATGGGAGCCTAGGGGCCAAGGGAGACCCTGGGGGCGGAGGAGTTTGCCAGTAATCGTAGAGGCCTTGGGCGATGGCCTTGACCAGGTGCATTTGGTAATGGTCGGAGAGCAACTGGTGCCTTTCTTGAGGGTTACTCAGATAGCCTAGCTCCAGTACCACCCCGGGGATGTCCAGGTTTCGCAGTAGGTAAAAGTCGCCCGGTTTGGCTACTCGGCGGTTCATGGTGGGGACCTGGTGCAGCCGGGCTTGGAGGGCCTGGGCCAGGCGTTGTCCCTCGGTACTCCCTTTTTGAAAGAAGGCTTCGGCCCCGCGGCAACTGGGCTGGCGAATGGCGTTCAAGTGAATGCTTAGGAAAAGCTCGGCCCTGCCCTGGCGCACCAGGTCTAGCCGCCGGTCCAGGTCTACTTGCTTGGCGGTCTTGGGCCCGCGTTGGCCCCGGGGTGGAAAATAATCTTCATCGACGCTACGGGCAAGGATGACCTTGGCTCCCAAACTTTCCAGGTAGCCTTGCAGACGCTTGGCGATCTGCAAATTGATGTCCTTTTCTAGAATCCGGTTGTTCTCGGCGCAGACTCCTGGGTCTTCACCGCCGTGGCCGGGATCGATGGCGATCACCCGGCCCTGAAAGCACCGCTTGAGGTCAGAATCCGCGGCCGGCGGTAGCGGCGAAGGGTAAGTGTTGGCTTGAGCCAGCGCCCAAGCGGTGGCAGGAAGGCTAGCCGCCATACCTAGAAATGAAGCTAAAAGAACGGTGGATAAGATGGGGAGGAGAGGCTGGTGCCGCGGCCTCCCGGCCGCGGCACCAGCCG
>JACIYF010000075.1 GCA_014360065.1 Clostridia bacterium
GGCGGCCTGGGCCGGACCGGCCCAGGCCGCCCCCAAGTTTACTGCCAGCTCCTGGTGTTCCCGGCTGCGAGTATAAACTATCACCTCGCATCCCCAGTGGCGGGCCACCTGCAGAGCCAAGTGGGCGGAAGCGCCAAAGCCGAAAAGGGCCAAGCGCTCTCCCGGCTGCAGCCCGGCTACCCGCAAGGAGCGATAACCGATGATGCCGGCACAGAGCAGCGGAGCCGCTTGCCGTTCGGAGAAGCTTTCCGGCAGGGGCAGGACAAAGTCGGCCGGCGCTACCATATATTCGGCATAGCCGCCATCATGATCGAGGCCGGTGAATTCAGCCTGGGAGCAGAGGTTTTCTAGCCCCCGCTGGCAATAAAAGCAACTCCCGCAGGTGCGATAGAGCCAGGGTACCCCCACCCGGTCGCCGACTTTAACGTCGATCGCCGCGGAACCGGACCTTTCCCCTGGCTCAGTCGGCTCGCCTAGGGCCACCACCCGGCCCACCACCTGGTGGCCGGGTATGACCGGGAGCTTTTTGAGGAGCAGTTCGCCCTCCACCGTATGCAGGTCGGTATGGCAGACGCCGCAGGCATGGATCTGGATGCAGACCTGGCCGGGGCCAGGTTGGGGAACGGGAAGTTCCATCAGGGTTAGGGGTAAAGTCTCAATGGGAGCGGGGTTCTTGAGCACCATAGCGCGCATATTGGCCGGGTAGCGCCAGGTTTTGGCGCTACCGTCTCACCTCCGTTTAGTTCGTTCTTAGCCTTTTCCTAAAACTGGTTTGGTGCTGGACCTCCCCAAGAGTAACATCAGTAGCTAGGTGGACGGCTTAGCCTCTTCGGCTACTTGCTTAAGCCTCCTGGCAGCGACGGTTATGGCTGCCTCCACGCAATCAACCCCAATCCAGCGCCGGCCCAGCCGCTGGGCCACCACCAAGGTAGTCCCCGATCCACAAAAGCAGTCCAGCACTAGGTCCCCGGGTTCGGAGCCAGCCTTGATTATTCTGGTAAGCAACGCTTCTGACTTCTGGGTGGGATAGCCAGAGTCAAACTGGTAAGCGGGGATATCCAACCAATTGGTATCGCAGATTACTTCTTCTCGCGGTTCCACCCAGTATTGAGGAGAGCCGGTGCGAGGGCTGGGCCGTAGAAACTCTAGTTTTTTGCCAGTGGCCAGCCAGTATTCTTTGAGGCTCATCTTATCCGCATAGTGCTCCAGATAGGTTTGGTAATTGGCGGCTGCTCGCATGGCCCGGTCTTGGCTCCACTTCCATTGCCCCCGGCTGATAGTCTTACCAAATAGCGGGTAGCGCATGGTGGGGCGGTTTTCGTGGTTGTAGAAGCTAGCCCACGATCCTTGCTGTTGGCGGGGGCTAGCTTTCTTGGTAGGGGGCCGGAAACGGGCCTCGGGGTGCTTGGAATACCAAAAGATGGAATCGGTGGCGGTATTGAGCATGACCACCTGAGCAAATTGGTTCTGAAGATTCTTGGTAGCCCGCTTGACTATAATCTCGTTCCGAAAATTCTCCCGGCCCATGATCTCGTCCAGGAGCACCTTGACATAGTGAGCTAGGCGGTAATCCATATGTACGTACAGGCTACCGTCATCGGCTAATAGTTCCCGGAGGAGAATGAGCCGCTGGCGCAAGAATTCCAGGAATTCAGCCCCATCCAAGGTATCACTCCAGGTAGCTTGGCCACGGCCTTGAAATTCGCGCTGGGTGGCGAAGGGAGGATCGATATATACCAGTTTCACCTGGCCTTTGACGGCAACATCCTTGGCCAAGGCTCTCAAGGCCAGCAGGTTATCCCCCTGGATCAAGCGGTTATGCCAGTGCGACTCATGGTTAGCCTGGACTCTATCCTGGGTTCCACCGGTTGGAGTGGCATCGGCGCTAACCGCACCAGCCGCACTTGGCTCTGTAATTTCTTGGTCCTGGCAGCAAGCCTCCAGGTAAGCTGGCCACTTGTTGGTGGCGCTAGGGGGGAGGAGGATTTGTAATGGCACCAACGCAGGTACGGGGCCAGCGGCCAGGACCTCAGCGGCCGGTCGCTTTCCCGGATAGTCGAGCTTAACTGGCAGGTTGCCGGAAGCAGGCAAGCTTATTCCTCCCCCCTCACCTTCACTTCCTCAAAATAGGGGGCCATCTGGGTGGCTACCCGCTCCAAGACTTCCTGGGGATAGGGATGCGCCTCGCGCAAGCAAGGATCGATGATAGTAGTGGCGGGGCGGAATTGCTGCAACACCCAGCGGCGAGGGCGGATCGACTGGGCCAGCCAGGAACCGATGGCCAAAAGGTCCGCCTCTTCCAGCATCCCCGGGACGGCGGTGGTCCGGAACTCATAGTCGATGGAACTGGTCTTAATCAGGTCGATGCTCTGCTGGATCCGCTTGAGAATGGCAGCACCCGTCTCTTGGGCGTTCTGGCCCAAACAAAGGCAATCGGCCGGCTCTACCCTGTGGGTAGAAGCAGTAGCCATAAAGCTTGGGCGCCCGGTCAAAAGCTCGTACTTCTCCGGGGGAGCCTTAACATCCATAGCCACATAATCTAGCAATTGCTCTGTCAGCAGCCCTTGCAGGACTTCTGGGTTGGTGCCGTTGGTATCCAGCTTCACTTTGAGTTCCATAGCTTTTAGTTCTCTAATAAAGTCGGGCAACTGGGTCCAGAGGGTAGGTTCGCCGCCAGTAATGCATACGGCTGGTACCAGGTGCTTGCGCTTTTCCAAGGAGCTCAAGATGGCTTTGGGCTGGAACCGGGGCAGCTGCCTTTGCCGCAGCACCAAATCACTGTTGTGGCACCATGGGCAGCGCAGGTTGCAGCCGCCCACAAATAAGGTAGTACAAACCTCACCCGGGTAATCAACCAGGCTGGTCTTCTGGATGCCGCGAATCAATTCTCTCACCCACCCTTAGCGCTCCCACTTAGTCGAGCCGATAACTTGCGTATCGGACAGGGCCATTCGAAACCCCGAATGACCCTGTCCGCCCCGGGTTGCCTGTTTTCTTGAGCTACAGCTAAGCTACTGAGTTGACTTCCTTGGGTTCCTTTTGGGATTCTACCCTATAGTACCTGCGCTCAGCAAACTCCACCTTTTTTCCCTTATTCCAGTTGGAAACCGGCCGGTAATAACCCACAATCCGGCTCCAAACCTCGGTCTCCTGGCCGCACTGGGGGCAGGCAGGTTGTTCCCCGGCCAGGTACCCGTGGGTGGGGCAGATGCTAAAGGTGGGGGTGAGGGTGAAATAGGGGAGCTGGTAGTTGTTCATCACCGTCTGCAAGAGCCGCTCGCAGGTCTTGGTGTCGGTGATGCGCTCACCTAGAAAAGCATGGAACACTGTGCCCCCGGTATATTTGAGCTGGAGCGGATCTTGGTGTTCTAGAGCCCAGAAGATATCGTCGGTATAGCCCACTGGCAGCTGGGTGGAGTTGGTGTAGTAGGGCTCAGGATCCACTCCCAGGGCTGCCGCCGCTCCTTCGCCTCCAGCGGTAATGATGTCAGGATAAGTGCTCTTGTCGATGCGGGCCAGCCGGTAAGCAGTACCTTCAGCTGGGGTAGCCTCCAGGTTGAACATCTGGCCCGTCTCTTCCTGGAATTCCTTCAATACTCCCCGCATGAAGTCCAAAATCTCTAAGGCTAAAGCTTTCCCTTCCGGGGTCTCGATACCTTTGCCCAGGAAGTTTAAAAGCGCTTCGTTCATGCCCACGATGCCGATGGTGTTGAAGTGGTTCTCCCAGTAACGCCCGAACCTAGCCTTGACGTTTCTAAGGTAGTGGCGGGAGTACGGGTAAAGGCCCTGCTCGGTCAGCTTCTCCAGGATGTTGCGCTTTAAGAGCAGGCTCTTTTTGGCCAGCTCCATCTTTTCCCTTAGTCTCGAGAACAGCTCCTCCTTGGTGGAGCTTAAATATCCCAGCCGGGGCAGGTTGATGGTCACTACCCCAATGGACCCGGTCAGGGGGTTGGAGCCAAACAGGCCGCCGCCGCGCTTCTTGAGCTCCCGGTTATCTAGCCGCAGGCGGCAGCACATGCTGCGGACATCCTCAGGTTTTAGGTCGGAGTTGATGAAGTTGGCAAAGTAAGGGATACCATACTTGGCGGTCATGGCCATGATCTTCTCTGCCACCGGGCTGTCCCAAGGGAAGTCGCGGGTGATGTTATAGGTGGGGATAGGGAAAGTAAAGATCCTTCCCTTAGCATCTCCTTCCATCATCACTTCACAGAAAGCCAGGTTGACCCATTCCATCTCCTTTTGAAAGTCACCGTAGCGGGTGCCTTCCTGCCTCTTACCGCCAATGATCACCGGTTCATCGGCCAGAATGCTGGGCACTACCACGTCCATGGTTAAATTGACGAAGGGGGTCTGAAAGCCCACCCGGGTGGGGACGTTGAGGTTGAAGATGAACTCCTGCATGGCCTGCTTGACCTCGGGGTAAGAGAGGCCGTCATAACGGATAAAGGGGGCCACATAGGTGTCGAAGCTGGAGAAGGCCTGGGCTCCAGCAGCCTCACCCTGCAGGGTATAGAAGAAGTTGGCTATTTGCCCCAGAGCAGTACGGAAATGCTTGGGTGGAGCGCTTTCCACCTTCTGGTCGACTCCGGCGAATCCCTCGGTCAAAAGGTCGGCCAGGTCCCACCCGCAGCAATAGGGAGCCAGAAGGGAAAGATCATGGAGGTGAAAATCGCCGGAGATATGAGCTTCCCGCACCTCCGGCGGATACACTTTTTCCAGCCAATAGCGGGAGCTTACCGCCGCGATTATATGGTTATTTAGTCCCTGCAGCGAGTAGTTCATATTGCTGTTCTCATTGATGCGCCAATCTTCGCCGTCCAGGTATCCCTGTACCATATTATCGACGTTGACCATCAAGTTTCTAAAATTACGCCACTCGGCATGCTGTTGCCGGTAGAGGATGTAGGCCTTAGCGGTGCGGGCATGTCCGTTTTCGATCAGCACCTTTTCTACCAGGTCCTGGATGTCCTCCACCGTGGGGAGCTTATCGGCAAAGCGTTCTGCTGCTAAGGCTACCACCTGGTTGGCCAGCTCACAGGCTAGCCTCCGGTCTGATCCTCCCACTGCCTGGGCGGCCTTAAAGATGGCGTTGATGATCCGTTCCTCGTCGAAATCAACTACTCGCCCATCCCGTTTGATGATCTTTTTTGGTACCAAGATGCTTCCCCCCGCTCTATGTACGTAAATAGAAAAGTAACCGCAAGTGACTCCTATTAAGCTAATGTTCCGACAGCGTATCGGTACCAGGTCCGCTTGGCGCTGGGCCAACGCTTCCTTAAATACATGATACCATTCCCGGAAAGGAAGAACAACAATTCACCTGGCCAAGTTGGCATAGCAGGGGAATGGTATGGGCGCCTAGGGAGAGATAAAGCCCAGAAATAGGACCTGGGCAAGCTTGGTCCACAATCAAGGCATGGCGGGAATAGAGTTTTCTACTTGGAGCACCTCATTGACGTTACGGGCTTGTTTGAGTATTTCCGCTAGCCTCTCTTCCTGGCGCCTCAGGTTGGTCAGCCGGGCATCGAGATCAACGTATTCCTGGGTGACATCGTTGGCAGTTCGGTTCTCCTTCTCTACTGTTCCCATATTCTTGATCTCGGCTAGCAGGGGCTCAAATTGAGTAGCCGGGACCCGCAGGGAGAATGACCCTTGGCGCTTGCCCCTTTCTTGACCGGAAATGCTAGCTTGGGCCAGATAGCCGCCTACGCCTCGCAGGCGCTGCTCAGTATCGTCCAGCCGTCCAGCACTCAACTGCGAAGTATTTTCGAGCATCGGGTGAGCTTACTGCCTAACTGAGGTGGGCGTCAAGTCTCGCTCCCCCAAGTTGAGTGCCGGGTCCGCTTCTCCCGGCACTAAACCGTTGGCTCAGCATAACCTGGCAAGGCCTTGGCTATCTGGCCTGGGTGAACTCCGCACCTACATCCCTGCGTATCCAATCTATAGACGGAATTTTCATAAAGGCGGTTCCATGGAATGGGTACTGTAAACGGTATAATCTTTCTTCCTAGGGAAAACCCTAAAGCTAGGGATCCATGGAACTAGGGATCCACAGGTTGCGGAAGGGGTTGAGCAGGATAAGCGTCGCTGAGACCCAAAGGTCAGCTGTTGGCACCGGCCTAGTCGATTTGCCTAGGGGTCGGCAATTTATGACCGGCAACGAAGTCATTGCCTGGGCTGCCATTGCTGCCGGTGCCGACATCATGTACGGGTATCCCATTACTCCCCAAAACGAGATCATGCATTACTGGACTCGCTTGGCTCCCAGATTTGGGCGAGGGTTCCTTCAGACCGAGGATGAGATGTCAGCTGGCTTTGCCACCATCGGCGGGGTGTTGGCGGGCAAGCGCGCCTTCACTGCTACCGCCGGGCCAGGAAACGTGTTGATGCAGGACCCCTTAGCCATGGCGGAGATGATGCGCCTGCCGGTGGTAGTGATTGTCTGCCAGCGGGGAGGACCTTCCACCGCTACCGTCATTTACTCGCAGCAGGAGGTCAACCTCACCTGCTTTGGCGGCAACGGCGAGGGCTTGCGGATCGTCTATTCGCCCTCAAGTCACCATGAACTTTATACTTACGTGCTCAAGGCTTTTAACACTGCCTGGGCCTATCACTTTCCCACCTTTGTTTTGGGAGACGGCTACCAAAGTAAGATGCGGGAGCCAGTAGAGCTATTTGATCCGGCAGATCGAAACCTGGAACCGGTAGCCACCGTGCCTTACCTGGGTGGGCCCGGGGTCCCCGGAGTCGATCGGGAGCCGGTCCTTTTGCGCAATACCTACAATCTCGAGGAAGAACTTTTCGCGGTGCTGTCCCAACATCAAGCCGACTACCAAAGGATGGCAGAAGAGGTGGCCGAATACGAACAGCTAGGCGCCGAGGAGGCCGAAGTCATAGTAATAGCGCACGGGGTGGTGGCCAGGGCCGCCCGAGCCGCGGTGGAAGAACTCCGGGCTTGGGGCGTGCCGGTAGGATTGTTCCGACCCATAACCCTGAGGCCATTTCCGACCCAAGCCCTAAGGCTAGCGGTGGCGCAAGATGGCACCAGCAAGGTTAAGAGACTTTTGGTTTGTGAATCAGCCCAGGGGCAGCTAGAACGGCTGGTGAAGGAAGCCCTTTACGGTTTAGCATCCCCGCCGGAAATGGCTAGTTATCTCCGCCCGGGGCTGGCCATCACTCCCGAAGAGATCATGGATCAGCTGAAGCTTACTTGAAGGAGGCCCAACATTGGCCGAGCTACACCCAGCTATGCCGCGCTGCTGGCGGCCGGAGACCAAGCCCCACAAGTTTTGTCCCGGTTGTGGCCATGGGCTGGTGCTCAAGGCTTTAGGAGAGGCCATAGACGAACTGAACCTCCAAGGGCGGGCCATTTTTGGGTGCGATATCGGCTGCTCCCTCTTGGCCTGGGATTTCTTCAACCTGGATACGGTTCAAACCCACCATGGCCGCACTATTCCGGTGTTAGCAGGGATGAAACATGCCCGTCCCGAGCTGATAGTAGTGGCCTATATGGGTGACGGCGGCGGTTATGCCATCGGCGCCCAACACTTGGTAAATGCTTGCGCCCGCAATGAAAAAATTACTGTCATCGTTGCCAACAACACCACCTATGCCATGACTGGCGGGCAGATGGCTCCCACCACCCTACCAGAGCAGAAGACCGAGACTACCCCCTTTGGTCGCGATCAAGAGACTACTGGCTGGCCTCTGGACGGTCCGGCCCTGGTGGCGGGTGTGGCCCGGGAGGGGAGTTATTCAGCTCGGGGAACGGTGGCCAACATCCAGCAGCTAAAGCGATTTATCAAGCGGGCCCTAGAAAACCAGATTGAGGGGCGGGGATTTGCCTTCGTGGAAGCTCTTTCTGCCTGTCCCACCAACTGGAGGACCAACGCCCGTGAGACTTGGCATTTTCTTGAACATGACATGCGCCGCTTCTACCGGGTAGGAGAATACTCGGGGGCAGGATCAGAACACCGAGGGCAGGCCGGTATGCTGCTGGAGGCTCCCGGTCGAGGCGAGACCCAGGCTCGGGGGGAAATGGCGGCTAGCCGAGATGAACTTTCGCCCTGCCCGGGAGCCCCAGCTCACCCCATGGCACCTCATGCCGGGGGTGCCCATCCCCATCCTCCTCAATCCAGAACCGCTTCGCCGTCTGGCCACTCCCATCCGCTGAAGATCGCCATGGCCGGCGAGGGCGGCCAGGGGGTGCAGGCGGCAGCAGAGATCCTAGCCGAGGCAGCTTTTTTGAGCGGTCGCGAAGCCCTCTACATCCCCAATTTTGGGGTGGAACAGCGGGGAGGGGTGTCGGTGGCCTTCGTCCAAATTGCCCCTTCCGGCCATCCCATTCCTGCCCCCAAGTTTCGCACTGGGGATGTGGTGGTAGCCTTAAGCGACCGGGCCATACGCCGGGCCACCGATTATGCTGGCCCCCAGACTACCTTCATCTATGATTCCAGCATCGAAGGCGCTGAAGCCGACTTGCCCAAGAATGCCGCCCGGACCAAGGGGATTCCTGCCCTCGCCACTGCCGCCCAAACCTTGCACCCGCGGGTTTTCAACATCTTGATTCTAGGCGCCATCCTTGGGCTTACCAAGGTCTTGGACCTGGAGGCGGTCAAGGCCGCCCTGGAGAACCGCCTAGGCTACAAGTTTGCCAAAGAACCGTCGCTGCGGGACCTGAACTACCGAGCCCTGGAAGCTGGCCTCAATATGGTACGCTGAGCAGGAGCGGAAACCAGAGGATGTCTGAGGGTAGGAAGCTGCACGGCGGGGCAATGAATAGTTAAGTAGCGGATGCCGGGGCGCTGGTCTGGAAGCTACCAATTCAACTTTGGGATGCAGGCTAGGGTTGGCCTAGAGCAGATAGAAACGCTCTGCCCAGTCGCTGTGCGCCAACGGTTGAGTGCTGGGCGGCTGGAAACTATGGTTTTTTGCTATCAAAGGAGTGTGATCATGGAATCGCGACCGGTGGACCCCAGCTGGGAGGCCGTAACTACTGAAGATGGCCGGGGGATCTTTCACCTCTTCCCGGCTCTGTGTAAGGGGTGCGGCCTCTGCATCGAGAAGTGCCCGGTTCATACCATCGGCTGGTCCAAGCGTTTGGGCGTCTACGGCACCCCAGCGGTGGAGCCCGGCCATGGCGAGGGCTGCATTGCCTGCAAGATCTGTCAGATGGTTTGTCCTGACTGCGCCATTTGGGTGGAGCGGAAGGACAGAGAGGGTATAAAGGCGCGAGCAAAAACTCACTAGTGAGGAAGTGGCCAAGGTTACAGGAAGGGGGCACGTCCTAGGGCGGGGAATGGAATTCGGCAAGAGGCAGGGTGAACGGGAAGTAGGAGTGAGAAGATAGGGGCGGGGCCAGCCCAAAAGCTTTGCCCCGCCCCTAACTCACTTACCAGCTTCTACTTGTTCCTCAGACCTTAGCAGCGTTGAGTGGCCAAATGAAGAACAACAGGATGATGGGGATGAAGATCACGATCAGTAGGATGAAAATCCACCAGAAACCAAACCCTTGCTCCACTTCTTTACGCCTCCTTTAGCTATTCATGACTGTGGTACTTAATATAGGTACCCCGATCTTGCTCCGATAATCGGAGCTTTTTCTTCTCCCGGTTGCCGCCCTGCCTAGGCTGATTGCGTGTTGATGGGAACCAGGCAGAACAGCAGCAACAACGGGATGAAGATTACAATCAACAGGATAAAGATCCACCAGAAATCCCATTGAGCGCCCATAGATTGCCCCCCTTGCTGGTCTAAGATGCTTCCGAAACATTTCCCATGCCGGGGCGCTGGCGTCGGCGAAAGACTGGCCTCGCCAGCGATCCGTATGGCTCCCCCTCGCCCTTCGGCGGGGTTCCCGGCCAATTCGACCTCCTGTCTCAAGAGGCCGGCCTCGGGCCTCCATGCCCTCGGCCCCGCCTCCGGGCTCGGTCTCGCCAACGGCTCGCAGGGCTCGCCCAAAGTCGCCTTACGCCAGCATCCCCGGCCATTTTGGTAATTCTTTCGGATGCACCTGGCTTAAAGCTGGTTTTCGGGCCGCTTTTCTTTTCAGCATCAGCATATGCACCCCGGCATGGAAGTGTTAAAGGTGCAATGGCTGTTTCAGCGGGGACCAACGGCTTTGCCCTTGCATAGGATGATTAAGGATTCTTATGAGCAGTTCGCAGAAAAGGGGGTTATGCGGTTGGTTTCTCGAAGCCCGTTTGGTTCCATTCCTGGCCGGGGGATCCGGAAGATTGTGATGTTTAACCCGGAAGTGGAGGCTCTCAAGTGCTGCCGGTCGCTGATATCGGGTCGGGGTCGCGTAATTAAGCATTTACCGTTTATCAACGCCGCGGTGGTTGAGTTTATGCCCTCTTTACCAGAAGCGGTATGGGATGAAATGGCTGCCCATCCGGATGTGCTGACTATCGAGGATGATTTCGAGGTGCACACTACCTGCTGGTTGGGATCGAGTGCTCCGGTAAACCAACCTCACCAGAGCGTTCCCTGGGGAGTGGAAAAAATCAAGGCGCCGCTGGCCTGGGCAGACAGTCAGGGAGAAGGGGTGAGGGTAGCTACCCTAGATACCGGGGTTGACTTTGGACATCCGGATCTGCGGCCCAATCTGCGCCGGGGCTATAATGTGCTGGCGCCTGGTACCTTACCCCGGGACCGAAACGGCCATGGAACCCATACAGCCGGGACCATCGTGGCTGCCAATAATTCCATCGGGGTGGTAGGCGTGGCTCCCAAAGCCACCCTTTACCCGGTAAAGGTGTTAGATAGCCGGGGCATGGGACGGATCTCCACCATTGTTTCGGGCTTGGAATGGGCAACCAAGAACCAAATGCAATTGGTAAACATGAGCTTGGGTTCCAGCAATGCCAGCAAAGCTTTGGAAACAGCCGTAAAAAATGCGGTGGCAAAAGGAGTGATCATCGTAGCCTCGGCTGGGAATGTTGGTAAACCTGATAGCGTGCTTTATCCGGCGCGCTACCCCGAGGTGGTAGCGGTTTCCGCCATCAATGAGCAAGGTCAGCGGGCTGATTTCTCGAGCTACGGACCTGAGGTTACCGTCTGTGCCCCTGGAGTGGAGGTTCTATCTACCTATCCTGGTGGCCGCTACAAGAAGATGAATGGCACCTCCATGGCGGCGCCCCATGTTACCGGCGCCCTAGCTTTGCTCCTGGGGAAAATCTCTACGGTGAATGCCAGTGAAATCATGCGTCGGTTGCGGAGAGGGGTTCAGCACCTGCCCGGTTTGAGCCGAGAAGAACAGGGGTTTGGCCTGATTGACGCCCAAGCATTGGTACAGGGCGGTGCTGCCTGGGCGTCTGAGGGCGAGGAAGTAGAACAGCCGGTATTGGCTGAGGCTGAATAGGAGAAAAAGGAGGAGGATAGCTTTGCCAGGCATTGATACCAAGCGGCTCCAAGAAGGCCTAGCCCGGGCAGTTCGAGCTAGGACCGAAGCTGGCCAGGGGGATGAGGGTGCTCAACTGGCCAGCGGAAGAGAGGGCATCGGCGAAGCCCTAAGGAGTGCCGGTATCTCCCCCGAGAACCAGGAAGCCATGCTCGAGACTCTGGAGCAGGCGGGCATTTCCGCGGATCAGGTACAGGACAAAGCTTCCATCATTAATTTAATTCAGGGCCTCACCGCGGGCCTGGATAGCAGCGTCAAATCTAGTCTGGCTGACTTCATCCGCCAGGCGGCCGGGGAGCTAGGGGCGGGGCCACTGCCCGAGGATGTGGAGGCATTCTTGTCCCAATGGAAGAAAACCTAGCATTAGCCAAGCGGTGCTGGCAGCAAAGAGGTGAGGACTAGCGATGTACCGCCATCACAGGTTGGCTTTGATGCTGAGCGCATCGCGGGGAAAGCTTACCCCCGAACAAATAGGGCTGATCGAACGGTATACTGATGTTTTGTACCTGATAGGAGCTTCGTTGTTCTTAGTGGTAGCTATCATTCCCTTTATCTTTCCAGGTGTAGTCCCGCCTTACCAATCTAGCTGGGATGATGGCGACTTTGAGGTGGCTAACGCCGAGCCCTAACTGGCTTTACGATCCAGCGCTCAACTCGGGGACGCGAGGGCGGCATTTGCTCAGGCTGGATGGCAAAGCTCTTGAGATTGTAAGCTTCTATAGGGGGCCAGGCGGCATTGCCGCCTGG